>CABUYS010000044.1 GCA_902495835.1 uncultured Oscillospiraceae bacterium
AACATTTTAAAGATATATCGTTTTTTGAGAGCTCTGTATTTATCGATAACATAGATTACATTTGACGTAAACATTAAACTGTATATCACGCACCGAAATGTTATCATCCCCACTCTTACGGAAAAACTTAAAAAACATTTCAAAGATATATCGTTTTTTGAGAGCTCTGTATTTACCGATAACGTAAACTACATTTGAAATAAACATTAAATCACATACCACACTCTGCAATTTAGCGGCCACAATCCATGTTATTGAAAAATAATTTAAAAAATCGTATAATGTATTAGTTTGACTGCTTTGGCAGTACATAAAATTTTATTACGGAGGATATTTTTGAAAAATTTTTATGAATCTCCTCTCGCCCGCCGTTATGCAAGCGACGAGATGAGTAATATATTTTCTCAAGACAATAAATTCAAGCTTTGGCGAAAACTTTGGATTGCACTTGCAGAATCCGAAAAAGAACTTGGACTTGATATCTCGGACGAACAAATTTCAGAAATGAAGTCTAACTGCGAAAACATAAATTATGACGAAGCAGAAAAAAAAGAAAAAGAAATACGTCACGATGTTATGTCGCATGTTTATGCATTCGGAGTTCAGTGCCCGAAAGCCGTTCCGATTATTCACTTGGGAGCAACGTCATGCTACGTCGGAGATAACGCCGACATAATAGTGATGAGTCAAGCCCTTAAAGTTATTAAACGAAAAGTAATGACAACAATAAGCTTACTTTCGAAATTTGCAATCAAGTATAAAAAATTAGCAACCCTTGCGTTTACTCATTTTCAACCTGCTCAACCGACAACCGTCGGAAAACGTGCAACGCTTTGGATTCAGGATTTGGTTATGGATATTGAAAATTTAGATTATGTAATATCTTCTCTTAAACTACTTGGATGCAAAGGAACTACGGGAACTCAAGCGAGTTTTCTGGCTCTTTTCAACGGAAATCACGAAAAAGTAAAACAATTGGAAAACAAAATAGCAAAAAAAATGGGATTTGAAAAATGTTTTGATGTTTCAGGTCAAACATACTCAAGAAAACTTGACAGCTTGGTACTGAATTCTTTAAGCGCGGTAGCTCAAAGTGCGGCAAAATTTTCAAATGATATAAGGCTGCTTCAACACTTAAAGGAAATAGAAGAACCTTTTGAAACCAATCAAATAGGCTCATCCGCAATGCCGTACAAAAGAAATCCCATGAGATGCGAAAGAATTGCCGCTCTTTCAAGATTTGTAATTACGCAATCATTGAACGCTCCTCTGACGGCTTCGTCTCAATGGTTCGAAAGAACACTTGATGATTCTGCAAATCGCAGACTTTCAATTTCCGAAACATTTTTAGCATTGGACGGAATACTCAACATATATATTAATGTTGCGGGAGGTTTGGTTGTAAATGAAAAAATGATTGAAAAACATCTTGATAACGAACTTCAATTCATGGCAACCGAAACAATACTTATGGAAGCTGTAAAGTCAGGCGGGAACCGTCAGGAATTACACGAAAAAATAAGAAAATATTCAATGGCAGAATCTCTTTGCATAAAACAGCAAGGCAAAGAAAATCATCTTATTGAAAAAATATTAAACGACCCGAATTTTAGTCTTTCCGATGAACAAATACAAAAAATTAAAAATCCTAAAAATTATATAGGCAGAGCTGTCGAGCAAACGGAAGAATATATAAAAAATACAGTCGAGCCACTTCTTAAAAACATAGATGTAACTCAAGATTCGAGTCAAGCAATAAACGTTTAAAATATTTAATATCAGTTACGGAGTGATAAATTTTGATAAAAGCAATAGTAGGAGCCAACTGGGGCGATGAAGGAAAAGGAAAAATAACCGATTGTCTGGCAACGGAATCGGATATAGTCGTAAGATTTCAGGGCGGAAGCAACGCAGGTCATACAATAATAAATGATTACGGAAAGTTTGCTTTGCACCAACTGCCTTCTGGAGTATTTTGCAAAAATATTACAAATATAATAGGAAACGGCGTAGCACTAAGCGTTGAAAACCTTGAAAAAGAACTTAAAATGCTCGAAGATTCGGGAATTCCAAAACCTAATCTTATGATTTCCGACAGAGCTCAAATAGTTATGCCCTATCACAAACTTTTCGATGTTTACGAAGAAGAAAGACTTTTTTCTAAAAAATTCGGTTCAACAAAATCAGGAATAGCACCGTTTTATTCGGATAAGTTTGCAAAAATAGGAATTCAAACAGGACAGCTTTTTGACGATAAATCAGCATTAATCGAAAGGATTGAAAATGCTCTTTCAATAAAAAATGTAATGCTCGAGCACCTCTACCACAAACCAAAGCTCAAAACAGAAGACATCCTCAAAGAATTAAGACACTACAAAGAAGTCTTAAAGCCGTTTGTTGCCGATACTTTCAAGTACATGTACGACGCTGTTCAAGAAGGAAAAAATATTTTACTTGAAGGTCAACTCGGAGCTTTAAAAGACACCGATTTCGGTATATATCCAATGGTAACTTCTTCAAACACAATCGCAGGATACGGATGTGTCGGAGCCGGAATTCCTCCATATGAAATAAAAGAAATAATAACCGTAGTTAAAGCTTATTCGAGTGCCGTAGGAGCAGGAGAATTCGTAAGCGAAATATTCGGAGAAGAAGCCGACGAACTAAGGCGTCGCGGCGGAGATTGCGGAGAATACGGTGCAACGACAGGCAGACCCAGAAGAATGGGATGGCTCGATTTGGTGGCTTCACGTTACGGATGCAGAGTTCAGGGAGCGACAAGCATTGCGTTTACGGTTTTAGATGCGTTGGGATATCTTGATGAAATAAAAGTTTGCACAGGATATGAAATAAATGGTAAAATAACAGAAGACTTCCCTGCTCCGTACAAACTAAAAAATGCAAAGCCCGTATACACTGTTTTGCCAGGATGGAAATGTGACATTTCAGGCATTACCGATTACTCAAGTTTACCAAAAGAATGCAAAGAATATATTGAGTTTGCGGAAAAATATATCGGTGTACCAATAAAAATAGTTTCAAACGGACCATCAAGAAATAATATTATATACAGATAATTTTTAAGGAGTGTTTGTAATGTGCGGCATAGTTGGATATGTAGGAAAAAATGATGCTATTCCTTTTTTACTCCGAGGACTTGAAAAACTCGAGTACAGAGGTTACGATTCTTCGGGAATCGCTGTTTACACAGATAACAAAATAAAAATCACAAAAAAGCAAGGTCGTTTAAAAGTTCTGGAAGATAAAATTGCTTCCGAACCGAAATATTCATCTCATTTGGGAATAGGTCATACTCGCTGGGCTACCCATGGTAATCCTTCGGATATAAATGCCCATCCTCAAGCAAGTTCTTCCGGAAAAATCGCTCTTGTTCATAACGGAATAATCGAAAATTATATGGATTTAAAAGATAATCTCTTGAAAAAAGGCGTTAAATTTGTATCAGACACTGATACCGAAGTAATTGCACAGCTTTTGGAAGATATTTATGACGGTGATATGTTCAGTACATTAAAAAAAGCGGTAAACATAATGCAAGGTTCATTTTCGCTCGGAATTATATGCAGCGACTGCCCCGATACAATTTTTGCTGCGAAAAAAGACAGTCCTTTAATAGTCGGAATAGGCGAAGGCGAAAATTATATAGCTTCGGATATTCCCGCAGTACTTTCAAAAACAAGAAAAATTTGCAGACTTAAAGAAAAGCAAATTGCAGTTGTAAAAGAAAATCAAGTGGATATATTTAATTTCGACGGCACTCCTGCGGAAAAAGTTATCACAGAAGTAAACTGGAGCGTAGGTGCCGCAGAAAAGAATAACTACGAGCATTTTATGATGAAAGAAATAATGGAGCAGCCTGAAGTAATAAAAGCTACCATATCTCCAAGACTCAAAGGCTTTAAAATTCAACTTGATAATATAGATTTATCAGAAGAATATTTATCGAAGCTAAATAAAATCTTTATAGTAGCATGCGGTTCGGCATATCACGTGGGGTGCATTGCAAAATATTTTATGGAAAAAATGCTCCGAAAACCCGTTGAGATAGATGTAGCATCAGAATTTCGTTACCGCTCCCCTATCGTTGACGAAAATACGCTTACAATAGTAATTAGTCAGTCGGGCGAAACCGCAGACACTCTCGCAGCACTGAGAGAAGCAAAATCTAAATCTTCCAGAACTCTTTCGATAGTAAACGTGGTAGGAAGCTCTATAGCAAACGAATCCGATGACGTACTTTACACTTGGGCAGGGCCTGAAATTGCGGTCGCCACAACAAAAGCTTACAGCACTCAACTTTCTTTAATGTACTTGATTTCACTTTACATGGCAAAAAAATTAAATACCATTTCCGAAGAAGAATATAAGGATACTTTGGAAAATATCGAAAAATTACCTGAGCAAATTTCGGCTATTTTGGAAGAGAAAGATTTAATCGAAAATATCTCAAAAAAATATTACAAAACTGAAAAAATATTTTTCATAGGAAGAAACTTGGACTATGCTGTTTGTATGGAAGGGTCTCTCAAATTAAAAGAAATTTCTTACATTCATTCCGAAGCATACGCAGCAGGAGAACTTAAACACGGTACAATTTCTCTTATTGATGACAACACACTTGTAATAGCTGTTGCAGCTCAAGATAAACTTTTTGACAAAACCGTAAGCAACATACGCGAAGTAAAATCAAGAGGTGCAAAAATACTTGCCGTTACCACAAAAGACAAATCCGAAAAAATATCTCAAGTTGCGGATGACGTTATCTATATCCCGAATTCATGCAGCACAACTTTGCCGTCTCTTTCAATTATTCCTTTACAGCTTCTCTCCTATCACATGGCAAAACTAAGAGGCTGCAGCATAGATAAACCCAGAAATTTGGCAAAATCGGTAACAGTAGAATAGTCATATTTACTAATACGTTTTCTTTGTAGTAAAATTACTATGAGGAAAACGTAATTTATAAATTTATAAGGATGTGTTTAAAATAGACTTATCAAAAGAAAAAATATTAATATTGGATTTCGGCGGCCAGTACAGTCAACTCATAGCCAGAAGAGTGCGTGAACTTAATGTTTTTTGCGAAGTAAAAAACTACAGAATAAGCCCACAGGAAATTAAAGACTCAAACTACAAAGGAATTATTTTTTCAGGAGGTCCAAACAGCGTATATTTGGAAAATGCTCCGAAATGCCATGCGGAAATTTTTAATTTGGGAATCCCGATACTGGGAATTTGCTATGGAGCTCAGCTCATGGCCTACATGCTTGGAGGACAAGTCTGCAAAACTTTAACGAGCGAATACGGAAATACCACTGTAAATTTTTCGGGAAAATCCGCACTTACAAAAAATATTTCTCCTAAAAGTATATGTTGGATGAGCCACTCCGACTATATTGCAGAGGCTCCGAACGGGTTTTTCGTAACCGCAGACAGTCAAGATTGCCCTGTTGCGTGTATGGAAAATCCCGAGAAAAACCTCTTTGGCGTACAATTCCACCCAGAAGTAAACCACACTGCAGAAGGAAAAATACTGCTGAAAACTTTTCTTTACGATATTTGCATGTGCAGCGGTTCTTGGAAAATGGAGTCATTTATAGAAGAAAAAATAAAATCGCTAAAAGAAAAAATAGGAAATAAAAAAGTCATCTGTGCACTGTCGGGAGGAGTGGATTCTTCCGTCGCCGCTACGCTTCTGCACAAAGCCATAGGAAATCAGCTTACGTGCATATTTGTGGATCACGGATTTTTAAGAAAAAACGAAGGCGACCAAGTAGAAAAAACTTTTAAAGATAAATTTAAAATGAACCTCATAAGAGTTAACGCACAAAAAAGGTTTTTGAAAAAACTTGACGGAGTTTCTGACCCAGAATCAAAAAGAAAACTCATAGGTGAAGAATTTATTCGAGTTTTTGAAGAAGAAGCAATAAAACTCGGATATACCGACTTTTTGTGTCAAGGAACTATCTACCCTGATGTAATCGAAAGCGGAACCGAAAACGCTGAAGTAATAAAAAGTCATCACAATGTAGGCGGACTTCCCACGAATATAAGTTTTTCGGGAATAATCGAACCTATAAGAGATCTTTTTAAAGACGAAGTAAGAAAAGTAGGATACGAACTCGGAATCCCCAAAGAACTTGTAAACAGGCAGCCTTTCCCCGGCCCCGGGCTCGCAATCAGAATAATAGGTCAAATTACAGAGGAAAAACTTCAGATACTCAAAGAAGCCGACTCAATACTTCGCCAAGAAATAGAATCCTACGATAAATGCACCACTCCCGACCAGTACTTTGCAGTACTTACGAACACAAGAAGCGTAGGTGTTATGGGAGACGGCAGAAGTTACGATTACACTCTTGCCCTTAGAGCCGTAAACACCTCTGATTTTATGACGGCAACTTTCTCACGCCTTCCCTACGGTTTATTGGAAAAAATTTCAACCGAAATAGTAAATAAAGTTCAAGGAATAAACCGAATTGTTTATGATATAACATCAAAACCACCCGCAACTATTGAGTGGGAGTAATAACAGTTGTAAATTAGCAAACTCCATTATCGTCAAATTAGTAAAAACGATTATCCTGTGAGGATAGAGCTCTAAACATATTTTTGGGTATGTTTGGGGCTCTTTTTTGTTGCAGAAAGAGGGTATCCCTTCATATGAAGGGAGTTGCTTGTTGGCATGTATATGGTGTGTAAATGGATCAAAAGTGTATTTTGGGAACTAAATATAGTATTCTATGTCGCAACATTGCCGCTTATGTTGCTGTTGTGAATTAGCCCATTATCTTGGCTATTATAGATTGGATTGCAACCAAATCAATTGTGCCAAAAACAGGATAATGGAGTGTGCTAATTAACAACAGTTGTTATTTTATAACAAACACTGTTCACTAAATCAGTAATAAACATTATCCACAAATTAGGATACAAAACAGGTAACACAAAACCTGTCTTGTGTCTTTTTTGTTAAAGATAAATGGGTTTTAAAAATTTGTAAACAGGATAGGTAAGAGATGCTGAGAGGCGATATGGAAAATATTAAATATTATAATAGTAGGGTTTGATAAGAGACACTAATAGTAGCACATCGTATAAACACTAAATTTTAAGTTCTTAAATTTTTGATCTGACAGCAAAATAATAGCAAACTGTAAAACGCATTTATTCTAAGCGTTATATCGGTCTGCAGTTACAATTATTTTAATGCTATAAAAAATATTACTGACTTTTGCAGTATGTAATGCCTTTTTTGTATCGAGAAAACCACGCGAAAGCCCGCGTGGTTAAGTTATAGCTCAAGCGATGTAAGAAGGGCCTAAAAACTCCTTTTGATGTAGAATATAATAGTGGTCTGGAAACTGCTAAAGATAAATCAAAAGGAGAACATTTAAAGTTATTGACACGAATTTTATCGCATAAAAACAGAACTGTAAATATTATTAAGATTAGAAATAGGAGCTATATTTAGAAAATAAAGAAGATGAATTGAGATAACAGTTAACATTTAAGAATATATACCTATTTATGGATATCAATTAACGAATCCTTCGCAAGCATCAGACCGTATCAACCTCTTTTAGAGGCGGCTAGTAGTACAGGGCTTCGCCCGTTAAAGAAATACCCCCAGCTAGGTTGGGGAGTATGCATATTGTATTCAAAAAACTCCGCAATAGTCACGTGGTTCAACGGTAGCTCAAGCGATGTAACAAATATAATAAATACAAAAATTTATTTTAAACCGGCAATCTGAAAATTTCTAAAGAAAAAACAGTTTTATGATATTTCAGAGATTTGTAAACATGAAATATGCATATAGAAATTGAGAATTTTGTTGCAAAGGTTATTATGTGGATACGGCAGGAAAAAACACAAAAACGATAAGGAATATATAAAAAGCCAGTTAAAACAAGATCGAGAAAGTGGTCAATTAAGTTTATTTGATTCAAGAGACCATTTTAAAGAGTAGCAAGTAACAAATGCATGACTGTCAGGATAGCAAAGAAGCCACTTGTGGCTTGCCAGCAGTATTAGTACTATACCCGAAAAGGAAATACCACCAGCTATGCGAGTGGATCTTTATTCTACGCTTGTTTATTCGTTTCAAAAGATTTCAAAGTTTTTCCATCTAGCGTTTTCCACGACTGCGGACCACTAATACTATATCCTGCGGCAAATGCAGCCGCTGATGAAGAACTTGAAAAGAGTTTATCATTTTGTAAAATATTTTCTTTAATTTCTCCTAGCTTTCGACTTTGATCTACTTTCTTTTTTATACCCTTATTGAGTGATCGGGCAGGTGTTCTGTGTATACAAGATCCTTTTTGTAATACATACCCATCCGAAGTTGCCATCATAGAAGCTTTGCCATCACCTGCTGAAATATAAAAAATTGGATTATCATCTTTTCCATTCGTTTGCTTTTCAGAATAACTTTCAAACGTTTTATGACCAAGTGCATTTACAAGTATTTTTGCATTATATATAAATTCTTCGAGTTCAGCGACTTCCGCTTCTGAAACAGATGATTTAGTAGGAATACTACTGTTATCAATAGAGTAACGACCACAACTTTTGGCAATAGCATAGAATTGATGCTCTAAATATTTTATATGTGCTTTATTAAGATTGGAGTCCTTACTTATGAGTGCAATAACTTCATTCCAATTATCTTTTTTGTCTAAATGTTGTTTTAGTCTTGACATTATGTTTTCGGCTTCTCCAATATAAACGAGAGGTTTATCATTTGCATCATCACGTCCAAACAAAAAATACACGCCCGGTGATGATAATTCTTTTCTATTTTCACTTTCTTTTACCATATTTCTAGGTATTTTATAAGCAATCCCAGTCCAATTTGATAATTCACATCTCCAACGACTGTTGGGTGTTCCGTCTAATAAAAATAATTTTATAACTTTTCCAAATGCCATAATTATCATTCTCCTTTTTATGTATATAATTGCAAAACCAATCATGGTATTTTTTGTGATTTCACTTTTTTAAAATTTTCACTCTGTTCACGACAAACGGTGAACATTTAAAACATATATAGCTTCCATCAATACCCTCTCTGGCATACTTCTCTGTATGATTGGGTAATTCTAATTTTATATAAACCTTCAAGGGAAAATAAAGTATATATATGTATGCTATATTTGTCAATATCATATATAGTTAAAGAATCTGTTGGTACTCTGAGTACTTCCGCAAAAGTATTCGTTAAATTAGCCTTAGGTGTTCTAATACCTAATTCATATTTTGCCTTACAAATATATGCAGTTTTCCATGAAGAAACCTATAAGTCATCTTAAATATTTTTTTGCTATTAACCGAAAATTGCAAAAAAAAAAAAACGAATTCTTCCCTATTATCACACAATACTTACGCTCATTTTACACATCATACAATAAATCCTTTAGTAAATATTACGAAAATAAAGATTAATAATTAATTTTTAGATATTGACAACGCAGTGCTTTTCAATTATAATATAGTGATTTGTCAATAAAATTTTTAAATTAAATAAATTTAGTGAGAAAAGGGTTTTATTATGTATGAATATTTAAATAACAAGAAACTTTTAAGCCGTATACGTTCTTCGTGCGGAAGTATTATGCAAAATCTGTGTCACACACTTAAAAAGGAACATAACATCGGAGCTTCATTTTACCTTGTAGGCAGCGGAGCAAGAAATTTAGTAATGAAAAATGCAAATAATCCTATTGATTTGGATTATAATCTCGAAATAGTGCGTGTAGATGATTTTGAAGATTGCCGTAGCATCAAAGAAAATGTAAGAAAAGCTTTTA
>CABUYS010000045.1 GCA_902495835.1 uncultured Oscillospiraceae bacterium
GTCAACATATTATTTAAAAAATTATATTTTATATACAAAAAACGCCACACGGCGTTTTTTAAACTTTATCAAACTGGCTCATATACATGTCAAAATACATTCCCTTTTTAGCCATGAGCTCGTCGTGAGTCCCGATTTCTGTTATCTTACCTTTTTGCATTACAACTATCATATCGGCGAATTTTATCGTACTCAACCTATGAGCAATTATAAATGCTGTTCGTTTTTTCAATATATTTTTAAGGGATTTCTGTATTTGCTTTTCGGTAAAGACATCCACAGAAGAAGTCGCTTCATCCATAATTAAAATCGGAGCATCCTTCACTGCCATTCTGGCTATGCAAAGGAGCTGTCGTTGACCTTCGGAAATATTGGTCATATTTTCTTCGATTAAAGTATCGTACCCCTGAGACAAAGACTCTACAAAATGGTCTGCTCCGATATTTTTAGAAATGGTTTTTACTTCTTCCAAAGAAACATTGTCTCCACCGTAAGCTATGTTTTCGGATATGGTCCCTCCGTAAAGCCACGAATCTTGCGTTACCAATCCAAACATTTTTCTGTACTGTTCAAGAGGAATACTTTTAATGTTTTCTCCGTTTAAAAATATATCACCGTCAAAATCTTCAAAGAATCTCATCAAGATATTTACAAGCGTGGTTTTTCCCGAACCTGTCTCCCCTACAATTGCGACAGTTTGTCCTGATTTTACTTTTAAAGAAAAATCTTTTATTACCAAACTTTTTTCGTCATATCCGAAATTTATATTTTTAAATTCAATATCCGAAAAATTATCAATGTTTTGCAAAACCTCTTGCGAATCAGCTTTACCAGCTTCTTCGGGAGCATCAAGGAATTCGAAAATTCTCTCCGCGGAAGCAAGTATTTGCTGGATTATACCCGAAATGCTTGCAGCTTGAGCCAAAGGGTCCATAAACTGATTGGAATAAGCAATAAACGCGGTAATATCTCCGATGGTTAAAGCTCTCATAACGACCATATATCCGCCCATAATGCAAGCTACGATATAATTTGATTTAGAAGCTAAATCCATAATGTAAGGCAGCATTCCCGACAAAAACTGCGATTTAAACGATGAATTATACATAGACTTATTTATTGTACCGAAATCTTCAGTAAATTTTTCTCTTGCATCAAAAGTGCTTACGACTTCATAACCTGAAAAAGTTTCTTCTATAAATCCGTCCATCTGTCCCATGCATTTTTGATACTCAACAAAATATTTTTGAGATTTTTTCAAAATTACAATAACCACAATTCCAACCACAGGTATTATGCCCATAAATATTAAAGTCATTTTCCAGCTTATTCCTATCATCATCCATATGACTCCAACCGCCATGACAAGAGATGATATCACAGAACTTACCGTTTGAGTAAATGCGGAACTTAAATTTTCCACGTCGTTCATAATACGCGATAAAACTTCTCCGTAGCTGACGCCGTTAATGTACCCAAACGAAAGCCTTTCCATTTTTTTGGATATATCATTACGCATCTTATACGTTATCTTTATTGTGATAAGCGAAATAATGTAATTGCTTACACACGACGAAAAAACATACACGGAATAGACAATCAAAAGCTGAGCAATAAAATCATAAAGCTTATTAAAATCAATATTATTCGATGACAACAGCGTTATTGAATTTCCTGTTATTTTTGGGCCAAATACGCTTGCAAGAGATTGGAGAACTGCAAATATAACAACAAAAATAATATAGAGTTTATAAGGCGCAACATAACTTAAAAGCCTTTTTATATATTTATTTGATTTTTTGGAATCATTTTTCTTAACTTTAATTTCGTTATTTGATTTCATACCAAAGCCTCCGTTCCCATTTGCAGCTGTACCATTTCGGAGTAAATATCGCAACTGCGTTTTAAATCTTCATGCGTTCCCATGCCGACTATTTTGCCTTCACTGAGAACGATTATTTTATCGGAATTTTTTATTGTTCCTATTCTTTGAGAAACCAAAAATTGAATTGATTTTTTAAGATGTTCGTTTAAAGCTTTCCTTACTGCGTAATCGGTTCTAAAATCCAAACGCGAAAAACTGTCGTCAAAAACATATACAGAGGAATCATTAATCAAAGCACGAGCAATAGCAAGTCTTTGACGCTGACCGCCTGAAACATTGCTTCCGTTTTTAACAATCTTGAAATCTAAACCTTTTTCTTCAACAAAATCCCATATTTGCGAAATTTTTAAAGCTTCAATAATCATTTCGTCGCTTGCATCAACGTTTCTGATTTTCATATTATCCGAAACACTTCCCGAAAACAGAATTCCGTTTTGCGGGACATAAGAAAAACACTTTGCAATACTTTTTTTATCAATAAGACTTATGTCAATTCCGTTTATAAGTATTTGCCCTTCGGAAGGTTTGTAAAGCCCCGTTAAGAGCCTTACAAGAGTGGATTTTCCCGAACCTGTTGTTCCTAATATACCAACGTGATTCGATAAATCTACAGAAAAATTTATATCTTTCAGTACATATTCATTAGCTCCGGGATATTTAAAACTTACATTTTTAAATTCAATACTTTCAACATTTTCAACAATTGTATTATCTGAATTTTCAGTGCTGTCTTTAGTGTCAAGAACTTCAAGCACTCTTTCAACGGAAACCCACGCCTTAGGAATAGAAGAAATTATCATTGAAAATATCAAAAATGCATTTATAACCATAGTTGCGTATTGCAAAAAGGCCATAACGTCACCCACGTTCATTTCGCTTTGGTTTATTTTTTCAGCACCCATCCATATAATGCACACAGTTGTAGTGTTTATAATCGCGGTAAGAACAGGAGTCAGCATAACCATAACGCGGTTTACGAACAATGAAACAGAGGTAAGTTCTTTATTGCAATTTTTAAATCTGTTGTGTTCAAATTCTCCTTTGCCGAAAATTCGTATGAGTTGTGTTCCGCTGAGCTGTTCTTTTATAATCCTGTTGAATTTATCAATTAAACTCTGACGAATTTTAATGCGAGGCGTTACTATAAAAAAATAAACAACAACGCAAATGACCGCTCCCGCAGAGCCCCATCCGATTATTCCGCTCATGGAAGCACATTTTTTGTACGCCATAATTACTCCTCCGACTATTACGGCAGGAAGAATCACAACCCTTGTCGACATTAAAATCAAATCTTTTACGCTTTCTATATCATTTGTGGTGCGGGTTATAAGCGAAGAAACCGAAAATTTATCGAAATCACGGTAAGAAAAATTAATTATCTTGCAAAACATATCACGCCTAAGTCTCAAAGACATATCGGACGAAAGCTTGCAAGACAGATAGCCTGTCCACAATCCCAGTGCCAAAATTAAAACCGTAATCCCCATCATTAAAAAACCTTTACCGAGTATGTACGAGGTTTGGTGGCTTATAATTTCAGCTTCTGAAAGCGAAGATTCAATCAAGGAAACATCTTCAAATCCTTTTTGTTTTATACCAATATCAACTATGTCAGACATAATTCCGGGTAAAAACAATCCGCATACTTGCTCGGCGGCAGTATTAAACAAAATTAAAAACAGCGTCTTCCAATACCCGGACAAATAATTTGTCAACTTTTTTAAATTTTTTAATTTATTAATAAAAACCATCCCCCTAATATTTTTTTGTTAAAATATTATACCAAATAATAATTATTTATCCAAATCAAACAGGGGATTATTTAAGCTCAAGAATATCGTTTTATAAAACTAAAAAAACTCAGCAAAAATTATTATCGTGTTTTTCCAATTGGGAAGAACTTGCTTTTTTCATGGCGTATTTATTTTTCGTCGCGTATCCTCCTCTTATATGCCTTTGAGCTTTGTTTATTTTAAGTATGTTTTTTACTTCTTTGTAAAGAGTTGTGTTTATGTTTTTCAAACGTTCGGAAACGTCCTTATGTACTGTACTTTTGCTTATTCCGAATTTTTTCGCGGCACTTCTTACCGTTGCTTTGTTTTCAACTATATATTCTCCGAGTTTTACGGCTCTGTACTCAAGTATTTCTTTCACATAATACACTCCCGAAACATATTTTCTTTTAAGAATTTATATGTGAAAATTTCCGTTTGTATGAAAGATAACACCAAATATTTAAAAATGATTTTTATACTTGAGTCAAAAATAACAACTTTGAAATTTACCGCTAAACAAAAAGCAACCGCAATTACAGAAATTTGTAAATAGCAGTTGCCTTTGCTCTATAAAATATTTATTAAAATTTTTATTGACCGAATTTTATAATACTATCTCATCTTTATGATTCTACTGGCTTTATCTTTGTAAGCTTGCCTTTATATCGAAAAATTTTTTCAAATTCATTTTCTGCTTCCTTTCGTTCTGCATTGTATCCTTCTCCTTTTTCTTTGTATTCCTCTTCAAGAAAAGTAACGAAACACTTCGACACTCCCAACACTTGAATTAATGAAATTTTACTGCCATAACCATCTCTGTACTCTGATGCTTTATTAAATGAATTTATATCATCATCCCTTATTACTCTATTTTTTAACTCACCCAATGCTGCTAAAATCACACTGCAACATCCTACTATACTTGTAGTTACCTTCATACACTCCACTATTCTATTATAGTAATCTTTATAAACTTTTTGATATAGCGAAATTGTTTTATCCCACTTTTCAATACTATCCATCATCTTTTTATCTTCTTCTTCAGATTTTCTTAATTTATTATAATTTTCTATCAATTTTTTTCTAACATTACAGGAACTTTCGAGTTCTTTTTCAATTTCTTTAATTTCCTTAGCACAACAATCGTATTTCCCTTTTAGTTCCTTCAACCTATCAAAACCATCAACATTAAAATCTAATTTTGCTTCAGAAATCATTCTATTTTTCCCGTATATTAAATTATGCTCTACTGAATGGTATTTTTTTAACCAGTTGATGAACGCACCGTTTTTATTGCCAATACCATATTTTTGAAAAAATTCACACTTTTCCTTAACTTCTTTATCTCCTTTACTCTTTCCAAAAAAACTAAATTTCCATTTATACATTCCTTTGAGAAATTGATCAAATATTTTAGCTCTCTTTACTACATTTTTACGTTTATTACCCGGATATTTTTCTATCAAATAATCGCCAAAACCATTCTTTGCTCTTTCTAACTCGTTATTAAATTCTTCAATAAATTTTTTCCTATGTTGAATTTTGAATCTTTCTAATTCAGTATTCCATTCTCTTTCTATATCAGCTATTTCTGATTTTTTAAGCTCAAGTTTTCTATTCAATTCTTTAATTTTTTCAGTATTTTCTTTTAGTGCGCGATACCCATCAGTGGAATTTTTTATTTCGATTTTTGTGCTGTCTATTTTTAATTTCATGCTTTCAATCATTTCACAAAATCCATAAAATGATTCTTCAGATTCTTTTCTATATTTTTCCATTTTATTTGATTTTTTTGCCAATTCTATAATATTTTTATGTTCTTCCTTATAAATATTCTTAAATTTATTATAATAAGACAAAATCTTCCTACCAGGGTCATCCAAAGCAGTTTTAAACCATAACAAATATCTGACATCATCCAACATTAACCATATATCTTTAAGATTTTTTTCCAGATTTTTGGGAGTAAAATCTTCTTTTCTTGGAGAAATATTTGTAACTGATGTACCACCTAATAAACTTTTACCTTTAGTTATTAAAGAAATAATATATTCGACAAATCCCATAATTACACCACCTATTCAAGCTTTTTATTCAAATTATATATATACATATATATAATTGTCAATAATAAAATTGAAAATGCATAAAATTAAATATCTCTTGACTTGTTTTGAAAAACATGGTACAATTTTGTTACCTCTAAAAAAGGGGCTTATTTTTTGTACCCTTCAGAGGGAGGCTAAATTATTCCGAAATACCGGGAGGTGCCGTAATGAGAGTAAAAGTAACGATGGCATGCACTGAGTGCAAACAGCGAAACTACGAAACGACAAAAAACAAAAAACACAATCCCGACAGGATTGAAATGAACAAACACTGCCGTTTCTGTAGAAAACATACTCTGCACAAAGAAACAAAGTAACGCTAAAAACAGGAGGCAAAACAATGGGTGAAAAAAAAGAAAACGTATTCGCAAAAATTAAAAATTTTTTTGTAGACTGCAAAATAGAACTTAAAAAAATTGTTTGGCCAACTCAAAGAACAGTTTTGAAAAACACCGGCATAGTCTTAATGATGATATTTATTATGGGTGTTTTCGTTGCGCTTCTTGATGCAGGGCTTTTACAGCTTTTTGGCTTGGTAATGTCTGTATCCAATACAAAATAAAGTCCGGAGGGAATTGAATAATGTCAGAAGAAGCCAAATGGTATGTTGTACATACTTATTCCGGCTACGAAAACAAGGTTGCTTCCAACCTGGAAAAAACCATAGAAAACCGCGGTATAAGAGATTTAATCCAAGAAGTAAAAGTACCGACGGAAACGGTAACTGAAATAAAGGATAATAAAGAACGCGAAGTTGAAAGAAAAATTTTTCCGGGGTATGTTCTTGTTAAAATGATTCTAACCGACACATCTTGGTACATTGTGCGAAATATACGCGGTTGCACCGGATTTGTGGGTTCGTCGACAAAACCTATTCCTCTGACCCCTGAAGAAGTCAAAAAGCTGGGCGTCGAAATAAAATCGGTAAAACTTTCTTACAAAGTAGGCGAATCCGTAAGAATAATAGACGGTCCGCTTTCAAACATGGTAGGAACAGTCACTAAAATAGACGCCGAAAATAAAGTCGCTCAAATAACTGTTTCCATGTTCGGAAGAGAAACTCCGACTGAACTTGGACTTGCTCAAATTGAGCCCATAATGTAAAAAATATCTGATTAAAAGTTAAAAAATCAATTTAAAAGACAGTATAAAACTGCTTTTAGTGTGGCAGGAATAAAATTTTTTATGTTCCGCAATTGTCCACATAATTTGGAGGTGCAAACATTGGCTGAGAAAAAAGTCAAATCAATTGTAAAATTACAAATTCCCGCCGGCAAGGCAACTCCGGCACCACCTGTAGGTTCTGCTTTGGGACCTCATGGTATCAACATAATGGGATTTACCAAAGAATTTAACGACCGTACAAAAAATGATATCGGTATGATTATTCCTGTGGTAATCACCATTTACGAAGACCGTTCGTTCACATTTATAACAAAAACTCCGCCTGCAGCCGTACTCATCAAAAAGGCTTGCAACGTGGAAAAAGGTTCGGGAGTTCCGAACAAAACAATCGTATCGGAAATAACCAAAGACCAAATAAAAGAAATAGCAACTCATAAAATGCCCGACCTCAATGCCGCAAATTTGGAAACCGCAATGAGCATGGTAGCAGGAACTGCCAGAAGCATGGGGATAAAAGTTGTAGGTTAAACGCGTCCCCAAGGTGGGAGGAAAAATCCGATTTTACCACTAATTCAGGAGGAAAATTATGAAACACGGAAAAAAATATAATGAAAGCGCAAAATCTTATAATCAATCTAATTCTTACGATTCAAAAGAGGCAATTGATATCTGCGTAAAAACCGCAAAAGCTTCTTTCGATGAAACAATAGAACTTCATGTCAGATTAGGTGTAGACTCAAGACATGCCGACCAACAAGTAAGGGGAGCTATCGTCCTTCCTAACGGAACAGGAAAAAAAGTTAAAGTTCTTGCAATCTGCAAAGGCGAAAATGAAAAATTAGCTCAAGAAGCCGGTGCTGATTTTGTCGGCGCAGAAGAAATGGCTCAAAAAATTCAAAGTGAAAACTGGATGGATTTCGATGTCCTTATTACAACTCCGGACATGATGGGTGTTGTAGGAAGACTCGGTAAAATCCTCGGACCCAGAGGTTTGATGCCAAACCCCAAAGCCGGAACAGTTACAACCGACATTGCAAAAGCTATAAAAGAAGCCAAAGCAGGTAAAATTGAATACCGTTTGGACAAAACAAACATAATTCACTGCCCTATCGGAAAAGCTTCTTTCGGTTCTGAAAAACTTTTCGAAAACTTTGACGCTCTTATGAACGCAATCGTAAAAGCAAAACCGGAAGCCAGCAAAGGTCAGTACATTAAATCTTGCGTAGTTTCTTCAACAATGGGACCGGGCGTAAAAATAAATTCAAGCAAACTTGAAAATATTTAGTTGACAAAATGTCAAACCAGTGATAAAATTTAATTACCGATTTTCCTAAGACAGTAGGTGCATTTACAAAGCTTAATTGCCTACCGAGGAGGACAGCTGCATCAGAAATCAGTATTTTAATCGATATAGTTTTTATATATTAAAATTAAGTTTCATCGGCTTTTCTTTCTTATCTTCGGATAGTTGGAAAGTCGGTGATTTTCTTTTTTACTAGGGGGTGAACGAATTGCCAAGCGCTAAAGCATTAGAACAAAAAAAAGCAATAGTTGCAGATATAGCTGAAAAACTTAAATCTTCTTGTGCAGGCGTAGTCGTAAGTTACCAAGGTATAAATGTTGAGGACGACACGAAACTCAGAAAAGAATTACGTGAATCCGACATCGATTACATGGTTGTTAAAAACACTCTTTTAAAAAGAGCTGCTCAAGCTGCCGACATTCAAGGACTTGATCCGGTTTTGGAAGGCTCAACAGCTATCGCTATCAGTGAAAATGATTATGTAGCAGCTTCAAGAATACTTTGCAAATTTGCTTCTGACCACGATTTCTTTAAAATCAAATCAGGATTTATTGACGGAAACGTAATAAATTCAAAAGAAGTTTCAAATTTGGCAAAACTTCCTTCAAGAGAAGTTCTTGTTGCACAAGCTCTGGGAGGACTCAACGCTCCTATCTCAGGATTCGCTACTGTGCTTAATGCAACCCTTAAAGGCCTCGTAGTGGCACTTAATGCGATCGCCGAAAAACAAAGTGCGTAAAATTATTAATTAAATGTTTAAATTGTGGAGGTAAACAATAATGTCAGAAAAAGTAACAAAATTAATTGAAGATGTAAAATCATTAACAGTTCTCGAACTCAGCGAACTCGTAAAAGCTCTTGAAGAAGAATTCGGAGTATCAGCAGCAGCTCCTGTAGCAGTTGCAGCAGCTCCCGCAGCAGCCGGTGCAGCAGCAGCCGAAGAAAAAACCGAATTTGACGTAGTTTTGAAATCAGCAGGAGACAACAAAATCAAAGTTGTTAAAGCTGTAAAAGACATCACAGGTCTCGGACTCAAAGAAGCTAAAGCTATCGTCGACGAAGCTCCTAAAACAATAAAAGAAAAAGTAGCTAAAGAAGCAGCTGAAGACATCAAAAAACAACTCGAAGAACTCGGAGCAGAAATCGAAGTAAAATAGTTTAGATTCTTTCATATTATTTTAATAAGCTTACATGACTTTTATGTAAGCTTTTTATTCGGTTATTGATTTGGTATTTTGAATAAAAAATAAAAGGAGGTTACACTATGTTATGTTCAAAAATACGATTACGAACAATTTCATTCATACTATTACTTACATATTTGGTAAATTTTTACCAAGCTTATGCTATTCCACCTCAAAAAACATATGAGGCACTTTCTTCCGATGATTCAAGCGAAAGTTCTGACTGCTATTATTCAGACAGTGAAGGAAGTTCCGATGGCGACACGCTTTTACATTCCGGAGAGTATCCCGAAAAAACAAGCTTTTCAAATCCTATACCCAGAAGAAAAAATGAAAAATGGAACCATTGTTCTTCGAGTACAGAAGAAACA
>CABUYS010000046.1 GCA_902495835.1 uncultured Oscillospiraceae bacterium
AACCGTTGCACAGGCCGAAGCCTTGGACAATTCCGGAATAGTTATAGACAAAATTGTTGATATTGAAGTCGATGATGAAGTTATTTATGAAAGAATGGCAGGGCGTCGTGTTTGCAGCAAGTGTGGCAAAACTTATAATATTCATTTGAATATCGTTCCTGAAGTTGAGGGACTATGCGACGTTTGCTCAAGCGACCTGATTCAACGTGCGGATGATAAAATCGAAACAGTAAAAGAGCGTCTTAAAGTTTACTATGACCAAACCCATGTTCTGAAAGATTATTACGACAAAAAGGGTAAAAGATTGGTTATAAACGGGCATCAGTCTCCCGAAAAAATCACTGATGATATCATTAAAGCATTAGAGGCATAAAGATGATAATTTTAAAAACATGTCATGAAATTGATTTAATGAAAGAATCGGGTAAGATTTGTGCAAGAGCTCTTAAGTTTGCCGGAGAAGCCGTTGAACCCGGAGTTACTACTGAATACATCGACGAGGTGGTTCGCAAATATCTTGCGTCTCAAGGAGCCACTTCTTCTTCTCTGGGTTACGGCGGTTTCCCGAAAAACTGCTGTATTTCGGTAAATAATCAAGTCATCCACGGCATACCTAATAAAAGGCAGATTTTGAAAGACGGCGATATAGTCAGTATAGATATATGCTCAAAGTTTAGAGGATATCATACCGATAACGCTTATACCTTTGCCTGCGGTTCGGTAAGTGATAATGCCAAGCGTTTAATGGATTCAACTCGCGAAAGCCTTTACGAAGGTATTAAGGCTGCAAAAGTAGGCTCCAGAATCGGAGATATAGGGTACGCTGTCGAAAGGTATGTCAAATCACGCGGTTACTCGGTAATTCGCGATTTTGTGGGTCACGGAGTAGGCGCGCAGTTGCATGAAGACCCTTCGATTCCAAATTACGGCCGTCCTGGTCACGGGCCTCGTATTGTTGCCGGAATGACACTCGCCATAGAACCTATGGTTAATGAAGGAATCGAAAAAGTATCGGTTTTGGACGACGGGTGGACGGTTTTAACAGCTGACGGAAAGCTGTCTGCGCATTTTGAACACACTATAGCCGTTACATCTGACGGTCCCGTAATAATTACCAATCCGGATTAAAGGAAGTAAAGTATGAAATTGGAAAAAGGTACGGTTGTATATTCTTTGGCAGGTCACGACAAGGGAGATTTTCAAGTTATTGTTGAATTCGATGATAAATACGCCAAAGTTTGCGACGGGAAGTATCGTCCTCTTGAAAGACCGAAAAAAAAGAAACTGATTCATATTAAGATAACCAATACTGTTTTGAATGAAAATAGTTTGAAAACCAATAAATCCATAAGAGTATCACTAAAACCTTTTATGGATGCGGTTAGAAAAGCTAAAAAGGCTAATTGAAGAGGTGGTGTAGCGAGCAAATCGATTCTCTTGATTTTATTTGAGAGTATCCGGCTCCGTAAATATGTCAAAAGGTGATGTTATAGAGCTTGAAGGCACAGTTCAGGAAGCACTTCCTAACACTATGTTTAAGGTTGAACTTCCTAACGGAAAAGTTGTTCTTGCACATATATCTGGTAAGCTCAGAATGAATTATATTAGAATTTTACCGGGAGATAAAGTAACCGTTGAAATTTCACCATATGATTTGACAAAAGGAAGAATTACATGGCGTGCTAAAAGTTCCGGTAATCAAAAAGTCATCAACAACGATATCGGTGAAAAAACACCGGAATTCAGTAAGGAGGCGAATATTAATGAAAGTAAGACCTTCAGTGAAAAAAATGTGTGATAAATGTAAAGTTATAAAAAGGCACGGCAAAATACAGGTACTATGCGAAAATCCAAAGCATAAACAAAGACAAGGATAATTTAAATAATAATTTTGGAGGTGGGTTAATAAATGGCCCGTATATCAGGCGTAGATTTGCCTAGAGATAAACGAATTGAAATCGGACTTACCTATATATTCGGTATAGGAAGAACTACAGCGAAAAAGATAATCGCCGAAACTCAAGTAAATCCCGATACAAGAGTTAGGGATTTAACCGAAGAAGACGTAGCAAAGCTCAGAAGTTGCATTGATAAAAGCTATAAAGTTGAGGGTGACCTCAGAAGCGAAATAGCTTTTAACATTAAAAGACTTATCGAAATCGGGTGTTACCGTGGAATTCGCCACAGAAAAGGTTTACCGGTTCGTGGACAAAGGTCTAAAACAAATGCAAGAACAAGAAAAGGTCCTAGAAAAACTATGGCAAATAAGAAAGGTTAAGTTGAAGGAGGAATAGTTTAAATGGCAGTTCAAAACGGTGCTAAAAAATCTGCAATTCGCAGACGTCGCGACAGAAAAAATATCGAACGCGGAGCAGCACATATACAATCTACATTTAATAATACGATTGTGACAATAACAGACACAGAAGGTAACGGTATTTCATGGGCAAGCGCAGGAGGACTTGGTTTTAAAGGTTCTAAAAAATCAACTCCGTTTGCAGCTCAATCAGCTTCAGAAACTGCTGCAAAAGCAGCTATGGAACACGGCTTGAAAACCGTTGAAGTATACGTTAAAGGCCCGGGGTCAGGACGTGAAGCTGCAATTCGTGCACTTCAAGCAGCGGGACTCGAAGTAACAATGATTAAGGACGTAACTCCGATTCCTCACAACGGATGCCGTCCGCCAAAAAGAAGACGCGTTTAATAAATAGTAAGTTTAGGAGGTGTAATTTAGTAAAATGGCAAGATATACAGGTGCTGTGTGCAGACTCTGCCGCAGAGAAGGACAAAAATTGTTTTTAAAGGGAGAAAGATGTTATACAGGTAAGTGCGCTTTTTCGCGTCGCTCATATGCTCCCGGTCAACACGGACAAGGACGTAAGAAGACTTCTGAATACGGACTTCAGTTAAGAGCAAAACAAAAAGCAAGACGTTATTACGGCGTTTTGGAACGTCAGTTCGCACATTATTTTGAGATGGCCACAAAAATGAAAGAAGGTAAAAAAGGTGAAAACCTTCTTGCAATTTTGGAATCCCGTTTGGATAACGTAATTTATCGTTTAGGATGGGCAAGTTCAAGAGCAGAAGCAAGACAGCTTGTTGTTCACGAACACTTTAACATCAATGGTAAAAAAGTTAATATTCCTTCGATTTTTGTAAGAACTGAGGATGTTGTTAGCATAGACGAAAAATCACGTAACAGTGTTAAAATCAAATCGTTACTTGAAGCAAACTCTTCAAGACCGGTTCCGAAATGGCTTGAAGTAAATAACGAAAAGTTTGAAGCTAAGAAAATAGCTATGCCGTCAAGAGAAGACATTGATCTTGATGTTGAAGAAACATTAATCGTCGAATTGTACTCCAAATAGTAATGTCACCTGATTTTACTTTGGCGGTATTCAGTTTAGTGGATAAAGCCTTAGCTCTCAGAATATTAAGGAGGATTTGATGATTGAAATAGAAAAACCACGGATTAGTCTTCAAGAAATATCCGAGGATAAAACTTACGGTAAATTTGTTGTTGAACCATTGGAAAGAGGTTTTGGTAATACTCTGGGAAATAGTTTAAGAAGAATATTGCTTTCATCTCTTCCAGGTGTTGCTCCTAATAGTATAAAAATTGACGGCGTTATGCACGAGTTTTCTACTATAGACGGAGTTAAGGAAGATGTAACCGAAATAGTTTTAAACATAAAAAATATTCTTGCAAAACTTAATTGCGAAGAAGAAAAAACAGTTGAAATCGATGCTAAGGGCCCGTGTGAAGCTACTGCAGGTATGATAATTCATGACAGCGATGTCGAAATCATAAACAGTAATCAACACATAGCGACTCTCGGTGAAGGCGCAAAACTGCGTATGGACATAACTTTAGACAAAGGTAGAGGATATGTTTCTGCCGAACGTCATAAAGCCAACGGAGCTAATAACGCTATCGGTGTTTTGCCGGTAGACTCAATTTATACTCCTGTTGTAAAGGTCAATTATTCGGTTGAAAACACTCGCGTAGGCCAAATAACAGATTTTGATAAGCTCTCTCTTGAAGTTTGGACAAACGGAGTGATTACTGCTGAAGAAGCGGTTTCTCTCGCAGCTAAAATACTTATTGAGCATTTCAATTTGTTTTTGAGTCTTTCGGATGTTGCCGAAAGAACCAGTTTAATGGTAGAAAAATCCGATAGTAAAATAACCAAAAACTTGGATGTTACCATAGATGAATTGGAACTTTCTGTAAGGTCATACAATTGCCTTAAAAGAGCAGGAATAAATACGGTTCAAGATCTTACCAGCAAGACCGAAGAAGAAATGATGAAAGTTCGCAATCTCGGACGTAAATCTTTGGACGAAGTTATAGAAAAACTACACTCAATGGGACTTGATTTAAGTAGTCCGACAGAATAAACATTTAAAAGGGAGGTAAAAATAAATGTCAGGTAAAAGAAAACTCGGCAGAGCTACATCTCACAGGATTGCTATGCTCAGAGCTTTGGTTACGTTTTTATTTGAAAACGGTAAAATAGAAACAACCGTCACAAGAGCCAAAGAAGTACGTTCCTTGGCCGAAAAAATGATTACAACCGCAAAAGTTAATGACCTTCACAATAAACGTATGATTATGGCGTTTATAACTAAAAAAGAAGTTACAAGAAATCTTTTTGAAACAATTGCTCCGAAGTACGTTGACAGAAACGGCGGCTATACAAGGATAACAAAACTCGGCCCGAGACGCGGAGACGGCGCAGAAATGGCCATTATTGAACTTATATAATTAGAGTTTTAATATGGTTTTTCGTCCTTACTGAAGGTATTGTTCCTTGGTAGGGGCGAATTTTTTGTTGTTTATTTCTTACGAAATGGCAAAAAATAAAAACTTTACCGTATTATATAAAAATATTTAAGAATGTTAGATGTAGAGAAAATTTGTAATTTCCGAAGTACGTTGACAGAAACGGCGGCTATACAAGAATAACAAAACTCGGCCCGAGACGCGGAGACGGCGCAGAAATGGCCATTATTGAACTTATATAATTAGAGTTTTAATATGGTTTTTCGTCCTTACTAAAAAGGTATTGTTCTGGGCGGGGGCAAATTTTTTGTTGTTTATTTCTTACGAAATGGCAAAAAATAAAAACTTTACTGAATCATACGAAAATATTTACTAATAATATTTGTAAAGATATAAGATATTTATAGTTTTTGATGGCGATTATTTTTGGAAATATTTGCACATAAAAATAATGTAATTATTTTACATTTTATATCTTTATAAATATAATCGGTTTTTTATAAGAAAAAAATTAATTATTTGACATTGTTTATGTATTAATGATATAATATTTCAGGCGAATGTTTTATTTATAATTTTTTTGCGATAAACTAAATAAATTTATTAAAATTTAAGTAGGAGGATTGTGTAATGAAAAATGATGTAATATCTCTGCTCCAAAGCGAAGGTTTTTTAGCAAAATTAAACGACGCTTCCACTCCTGAGGAAGTTTGTGAAATTTTTTCAAAAGAAGGTTATGAAATATCTTTTGAAAAAGCTAAGGTTATAATGGATACCATGAAAGTTGTCAATAAGAGAATTAGAAACAATGAAGAAGTTTCTGACAAAGAGCTTGAGAAAATTGCCGGTGGAAGAGAAAATATTATTATAATAAGGAGACTCGAAGAAATAATAATTTATTCAGATATAACCGGTAAACCCGATGCAAGAAAACCAATGCCACCTGTTCCGGGCAAACTCGGACCTAATTCACCCGAACCGCCTATATTAAACAAACCCGTTACATTACCTGCTCCGCCGAATCCTCGTCCTGTTGTTGACTGTAAAGGCCAAGAAGCTCAAGATGAAATTGTCAAATGGTTTAACCAGTAGAATATTTTTACTTTACAAAAAGATATAAATGCGGTATAATGTAACTCTAAGTACCCCCATTTTCGGAATATGTTCTGAGAGTGCCATGAAAATACGTGGGTCGGGTAAATTTTAGAGAGGTGTAATATATGATATTAAAAGAAAAAAAACAAGAAATTATTAAGACGTATGCTCGTCATGAAGGAGATACAGGTTCTCCGGAAGTTCAAATTGCAATTCTTTCGGATAGAATAAGTTCTCTTACCGAGCATTTGAAAATTCATAAGAAAGACAATCACTCAAGAAGAGGCCTTCTTATTATGGTAGGAAAAAGAAGAGCTTTGCTCGACTATCTTCACGAAAATGATATCGAAAGATATAGAGCTATTATTGAAAAACTCGGAATTCGTAAATAAAATTGGTTTTTTAAAATACTATTCGAGACAAATTATGCAGATGACCGCTATAGGTTGTCTGCATATTTTAATTTTTGTAAGAAATTAATATGTTTATTTTTTATCGAATGTTATATAATTAATATTTGATTGTTTTACTTGTATTTTTATAATTTTTTGGAGGAATTTAATGTTTGAAAATCACAAAACGTTTAAAACTCAATTGGCAGGAAGAGAATTAGTTGTTGAAACAGGGAAATTTGCTCAGCTTGCCAACGGTTCGTGTCTTGTAAGATACGGAGATACTGCGGTACATGTTGCTGTTACTGCATCAGAAAAACCAAGAGAAGGAATAGATTTTTTCCCTCTTTCGGTAGATTTTGAAGAAAGATTGTATGCAGTAGGAAAAATTCCGGGTTCATTTTCAAAAAGAGAAGGCAAACCTTCCGAAAAAGCAATACTTGCTTCCAGAGTTATCGATAGACCCATAAGGCCTTTGTTCCCTAAAGATATGCGCAACGATGTTTCAGTCGTGTGCACCGTCATGTCTGTAGATGAAGATTGCTCTCCCGAAATAACGGCAATGATAGGTACTTCGATAGCTTTAAGTATTTCCGACATACCTTGGGACGGACCGATAAGCGGTGTGTTTGTCGGACTTGTTGACGGCGAAATAATAATAAACCCAACTCTAAAAGAACGCTTGAAATCCGACCTTTCTTTAACCGTAGCATCAACCGAAAATCTTATTCCCATGATTGAGGCAGGAGCTAACGAAGTTTCAGATGAGATAATGTATGAGGCTATTTTGAAAGCTCATGAAACGAATAAAGGCGTAATTGAGTTTATAAATCGTATAAAATCCGAAATAGGAAAAGAAAAGTTTTCTTATGAAAGTTCTAATCCTTCGGAAGAGATGTTTGAAGCAGTTAAAAATTATACCGAAGAAGATTTAAAATTTGCACTTTACACACCCGATAAAAATGTGCGTGAAGAACGTTTAGCTCCGATATACGAAAAAGTTTACGAACATTTTTCCGAAATATATCCCGATAGTGAAAAGCAGCTCAATGAATGCATATACAAAGTTCAAAAACATATCGTAAGACGCTGGCTTCTTGATGAACAAAAACGTGTTGATGGACGTGGCATGGACGAAATAAGACCGCTGGACGCAGAAGTTGGAATTTTACCAAGAGTACACGGTTCAGGACTTTTTACCAGAGGACAAACTCAAGTATTAACCGTTCTTACTTTAGGACCTATGAGCGACGAACAAACTTTGGACGGAATAGATTCTCAAGAATCCAAAAGATATATGCATCACTATAATTTTCCTTCGTATTCAGTAGGAGAAACAAGACCGAGCCGAGGCCCCGGTAGACGTGAAATAGGTCACGGAGCTCTTGCCGAAAAAGCTCTTGTTCCTGTTATTCCTCCTGTTGAAGAGTTTCCTTATGCGATAAGACTTGTGTCTGAAGTTTTGTCTTCAAACGGTTCTACGTCTCAAGCGTCGGTATGTGGTTCAACGCTTGCCCTTATGGACGGAGGAGTACCTATAAAAGCTCCTGTTGCGGGTATCTCATGCGGATTGATAACCGAAGGTGACCGCTGGATGACAATGGTTGATATCCAAGGATTGGAAGACTTTTTTGGAGATATGGATTTTAAAGTTGCCGGAACGCACAAAGGCATTACCGCTATTCAAATGGATCTTAAAATACACGGCCTTACAAAAGAAATAATAAAAGAAGCACTTCATAAAACTCACAAAGCAAGGGATTATATACTTGACGAAGTAATGCTCAAAGCTATAGACAAGCCCAGAAGTGAATTATCATCTTTTGCCCCGAAAGTCCTTACAATGACGGTTGCGGTTGATAAAATTCGCGATGTTATAGGTTCGGGAGGAAAAGTCGTTCAAAAGATATGTTCGGATTTTGATGTTAAAGTCGATATCGAAGAAGACGGAAAAATCTTTGTTATGGGAGTTGACATTGACAATTGCCGTAAAGCTTTATCTACCATTAAAAATATCGTGACCACACCCGAAGTTGGAGCGGTGTACATGGGTAAAGTGGTAAGAATCATGGATTTTGGAGCTTTTATAGAATTTGCTCCGGGAAAAGAAGGACTGTGTCATATTTCTCAGATAGAAAACAAACGTATAAATAAAGTCAGTGACGTTCTTTCGGTCGGTCAGGAAGTAAAAGTCAGAATAACCGAAATAGACAGCAAAGGAAGAATAAATCTTTCCATGAAAGACGTTTAAAAATTAATATTTAGCCTTTGAAAGGATATATGTTTATGAAAAACATTAAAAACATTAATGACGTTAAAGATAGAATAATAATATGGGGATTTTTTCTTTCGATTTTAGCTATTATGTGGTTGTCACCGCGTTTAGTTTCATATGGAAGCAAAGTAGATCTTTCCCAAAATGATATTAAAGTTTCGATAATTGTTCCCGTTTATAATACCGAAAAATATCTTGACGAATGTTTGGAAACGCTTGAAAATCAAACTCTTAAAGAAATAGAAATAATTTGCGTAAACGACGGTTCAAAAGACGGTTCTCTTCAAATTCTTCAAAATCACGCAAAAAAAGATCCACGCATTAAAGTTATTGACCAAAAAAATTCCGGAGTAAGTGTTACGCGTAACAACGGACTTAAAGCTGCAAGAGGTGAGTATGTAATATTTTGCGATTCCGATGATCTTATTCCTCCTTATGCATATCAAAAGGCCTATGAAGACGCGATCAGATACGGCGTTGATGTTGTGGGACTCAAACTTATGGCATTTATAGAAGGCCAGGAAACCGTGGATGTAAACAGTTTCGAGTATGACAGTTCAAAAGTCAGAAGATGTGCAAGAAAAGGATATCAAAATCCGTTTTATTATATGCTTGAAAACAGTTCCTACATGGTTACCAAAATGTTTAGACGTTCTTTCTTGATTGATAACAATTTATTTTTCAAAGAGGGAGTCACAAACTATGAAGACGGGCTTTTCAATTTCATGGTTTTCCCTCATGTTACCGAAATGGTTCAAGATGACAATATTTTTTATTGTTACAGAGCATGTAGACCTAACTCCGCGGCGACAGTATTTAACGTAAAAAGAGTTTTGGGAAGTACTATGATTGTAACTCAGGAACTTCTTGACAATATTAATATTTTTAATTTCCAAAAATCTGATGAATGGGTTTTTGCAAAGATAATGGATCTTAATTACAATCATATAACTAAAGATATTCCAAATCCCGAAGAGAAAAAATATTATGCCGCCACTCTTATTAAAATACTTGACGGATACATGAAAGACCATAATCCGAATATTCCTCAGTGGATAAAAAATCAAATAGAGGATTTAAGAAAAATATCAGAGGAATAATTTATGAAGATAAATTTAAAAAACGGTTTTGTTTCAAGGCTTGCGGTTTGTTTTTCGGGCTTAGCGATTTTAGTGGCATCGGTGTATATCGGC
>CABUYS010000047.1 GCA_902495835.1 uncultured Oscillospiraceae bacterium
AGAACTGGAAGACCGTTTGTCCGAAGTTAATATAACAGTAAACAAAAATACCGTTCCAAATGAGACAAGAAGTCCGATTTTGACTAGCGGAGTAAGAATAGGTACTGCTGCAGTAACTTCAAGAGGAATGAACGAAAATGAAATGAAAGAAATAGCTAAATGCATTTATCTTTCTATAACCGATTTTGAAAATAATAAAGATAATATAAAATCTTGCGTAGAATCGCTGTGCTCTTTGCACCCGATTTACGAATAATATGCTAAAATTTGTATTTTAAATTACATTAAGGTATACTTAAACGATGCATTTTTACTTGAGGAGGATTCAAAAATGAAAGAAATAATACTTACCGGAGACCGCCCTACCGGGAAGCTCCATTTAGGCCATTATATAGGTTCGCTTAAAAACAGAGTAGAACTGCAAGATAAATACAGTCAATATATATTAGTTGCGGACGTACAGGCTTTAACGGACAATGCCGATAATCCGCAAAAAGTTAAAAATAATATTGTAGAGTTATTGCTTGATTATCTTTCGGTAGGAATAGATCCTGCAAAGACCACTGTATGTATACAATCCATGATACCGGCAATTGCAGAGCTTACTGTTTTTTATCTTAATTTGGTGAGCGTTTCAAGACTTGAAAGAAATCCCACAATAAAACAAGAACTTAAACTTCGAAATTTTAACGGGGGAATTCCTGCGGGATTTTTAACTTATCCGGTAAGTCAGGCAGCGGACATAACTGCTTTTGGTGCTGATTTCGTCCCTGCGGGAGAAGACCAAATGCCTATGATAGAACAAACATGTGAAATAGTAAGAAAATTCAACTCCTACTACGGTGAAACGCTTAAAGAACCCAAAATAATCTTGTCAAAAACACCTCGCCTCATAGGAACCGACGGAAAAAATAAAATGAGCAAATCTCTCGGCAATACAATATATTTATCGGATTCACCCGATGAAATAGAAAAAAAAGTAATGAAAATGTTTACCGACCCCAATCATCTTAATGTAAATGACCCCGGTAACACAAAAGATAATCCTGTATTCATATATTTAGATGCATTTGGAAAAGACAAAGAAAAAATAGATTCAATGAAAGCTCATTACGAAAAGGGCGGATTGGGTGACGTCAAAGTTAAAAAATATTTGAATGAAGTGCTTCAGGATATTTTAAAGCCGATACGCGAAAAAAGAAAATTGCTCGAGCAGAATATTTCAGAAGTGTATAAAATAGCTTTTGAAGGAACTGAAAAAGCCAGAGATATAACAAATAAAACTTTGGAAAAAGTGAAAAAATCAATGAAAATCGATTATAAAGATTTTTTGCCAAACAGTTAATTTATATAGAAGGTAGTTATTTATGAATCTTTTGAATATTATAGAAAGCATTGAATCTGTCAAAACAGAAGGCAACTGCGACATTGAAATTTTAGATATATTTTATGATTCAAGGAAAGTAACAAAAAACGGTTTGTTTGTTTGTTTATGTGGTGCCGATTTCGACGGTCATGATTATATAAACGACGCAATGAAAAACGGTGCAGTTGCGGTTGCGGTTCAAAAACCGTTAAAAATATCAGGTGTGACAGTAATAGAAACCAAAAACACCAGAGAATTTTTAGCATATGCCTGTGCGTCATTTTTTAATCATCCCGCAAAAGAATTAACAACCGTCGCAATTACCGGAACAAAAGGCAAAACCACTACCTCCTTTATGATTAGGTCTATAATGGAAAGTGCGGGAATAAAAACGGGAATTATCGGAACGATAGGTGCAGTAATAGGTGATAAAGTTTCAAAGTTAAACAATACCACTCCCGAATCTTACGAAATACAGAAAAATTTTCGTAAAATGGTAAACGAAGGATGTAAGTGCGTAGTTGTTGAAGCTTCTTCATTGGGATTAAAAAATCACAGGTTAGACGGATTTCGATTTGACTACGGAATATTTACAAACTTTTCAAATGACCATATCGGAACAAACGAACATAAGTCACTTGATGAATATATAAAGTGTAAAAGCATGTTGTTTCAAAAGTGTAATACAGGATTTATAAATGTTGATGACATTAAAAGTTCGGAAGTAATAAAAAATCACACGTGTAAAATTAAGACTTTCGGAATTAACAGCACTTCGGATTATCACGCCGAAAACGTTAAGCTTGTAAATAACCTCGGAAGTATTGGAGTAACATTTGATTTAAACGGTAAGTTAAATATTAACAATGTTTATGTTCCTATACCTGGTAAATTCAACGTTTATAATGCGTTGGCCGCAGCGGCAGTATGCAGTTATATGGGAATCGATAATAAAAGCATTGTAAAGGGATTGGCCGAAGTTAAAGTTAAAGGACGAGTAGAACCCGTAAGAGTTTCCGATCACTATTCACTTTTTATTGATTATGCTCATAATGCACTTAGTATGGAAAATATACTCACAACGCTGAAACAATATAATCCTGAAAGACTTATAGTTTTATTTGGAGCAGGAGGAAACAGACCCAAAGCGCGAAGATATGAAATGGGGGAAACTGCGGGAAATTTAGCCGATCTTTCTATAATTACAAGCGACAATCCAAGATTTGAAAACCCAAAACAAATACTCGAAGACATTAAAGAGGGTATAAACAAAACAAACGGAAAATATATTGTGATAGAAAACAGAAAAGAAGCTATTCGTTATTGTTTAAACAATGCCAAAAGAGGAGATATAATAGTTTTGGCAGGAAAAGGACATGAAGATTATCAGGAAGTCAACGGGATTAAATATCCTTTTGATGAAAGAGTAATCATAGGAAATATTTTAAATAAAAAAATGTAATTAAGATGAGGTTAATATATGGAGCCTATTAATATATCCGAAATATTGGAAGCCACAAACGGGACTTTGATATCAGGTAATACAGACGAAACGGTTACTTCGGTGTGTGTTGACAGTCGAAAATGCAAAAAAAAATCACTGTTTATTCCTTTGAAAGGGGTAAACAGTGACGGTCATGAATTTATCAAAGATGCTTTTAATTTGGGAGCTTCGGTTTCTCTTGTTCAAAAAGGGCACGAAATAAAAGACAATCCGGGATGTTCTTTGATAGAAGTTGATTCGACACAAAAAGCGCTGGGAGATTTGGCAAAATATTACCGACATAAATTTAATATACCTGTTATAGGTGTTTCGGGAAGTGTCGGAAAGACTACCACCAAAGAAATGATTTTCGCGGCTTTGAGCGAATCTATGAACGTTTTGAAAACACAGTCTAATTACAACGGACAAATCGGTCTTCCTCTTACCATATTCAATATAGATTCCGGTCATCAGGCTGCGGTAGTCGAAATGGGAGTAAGCGAGTTTGGTGAGATGGAAAGATTATCCGAAATTGCAGATATCGACATAGGTGTGATTACAAATATCGGTGTTTCTCATATTGAAAATTTCAAATCAATACAGAACACCTGCAATGAAAAAATTAAAATGATAAATAAAAAAAGCGGTATTTTGTATCTCAACGGAGATTCTCCGCTTTTGTCCGATCCTGCCGTAAAATCTGTTCATGAAAATGTTGTGTATTTTGGTTTGAACGGAAATTATCCGTATAAATGTGAAGATATTTACTCTGATAATTATGAAACTCATTTTACACTTGTAACATCTGAATTCAGAGAGCCAATAACAATTCCGTGCTTGGGAATTCACAATGTTTATAATGCACTTGCTGCCATAGCTGTAGCGCTAGGCATGGGGGTTCATATAGAAGACATAAAAAAAGGGTTGCTCAAATTTAAAAACGTAAACATGAGGCAACAAATATTCAATTTAAACGGTATAACTCTTATAGATGATTCTTACAACGCAAGTCCCGACTCTGTAAAAAGCTCGGTAAGCGTTTTGAAAAATCTTTCGAGGGAAGGCCGAAATATAATAGTAATTGCAGATATGCTCGAACTGGGAGAAAAATCCCATGATATACATTTTGAAACAGGAAGATATATTGCAATAGAAGGAATAAACGTTCTCGTAACAATAGGAGAAAACGCAAAGTATCTATCAGATGGAGCCAAATCTGCCAACCAAGATATAATTAGCGTGCACTGTGAAAACAATTCTGAAGCATGTGAATTTTTAGATGCTAATCTTTCAGAAGGCGACAAAGTTTTAGTAAAAGGCTCTCGGGGAATGCACACTGAAGAAATTTCAAATTATCTAAAAAATAAATTTGCAAAATAACAAAAGCCATCTGCATATCAGGTGGTTTTTCTGTTTTTAACCGTAGAATTATTTTATTCAATTTAAAAACTTTCAAACTTTAGTTGAAGTAAAATTCTTTATTAAATTATTTCCAATATTATACTGGGAATTTTTAAACAAGTTTAAAGTATTATCATTTTTCAAAGAGATATATTAATTTTTAGCAATCAGTTAAATAAAAATAGTTACTTGTAGCTTACAGATAATATTGGAGATTTACTCAAAACTTAAACAACGCTCGCATTTTTCGGGTGAATATTTATTTATGCAAAACTGCTTCACATCAGCTAAAAACTAAAGTGAAGCAGTTTTATATTTAAGTTAAAAATTTATTGATTATCTTTTTCCAATACCAAAAGCGGGTCGATAAATTTTCCGTCTTTAAAAACAGAAATGTGTATGTGAGATTCATCGGCAATTTCACATGGAACTTTTGCAACAGAACCTATTTCTTGTCCTGAAGAAACTTTGTCATCTTTTTTTACAGACACAGTTTCTCCAAGTCCCGAATAGTATGCCGTAAAGCCCGAATTATGCTCAATTTTTACAGTAACTCCGTAAGAAGAATCCGTGTAAACGTCTTTTACCACTCCGTCGGTAATTGATTTTACAGCGCTGCCTGCTTGAGCTTCAAAATCTGTTCCGTTATGACAGCGCCAGTCGTTCATTGTTTTGGAATAAACGGGTTTACCGTCGCTGAATTCTTTTGTAATATGATTTCCCGAAGGATAGATTACAGGAGCATCAGATTTTTGTGCGGATACGGCTTGAGTTTCTTCTGAATCATCTTGATAATCTGCCGAAAAATTTTCCGCTTTCTTTGATACATTATCGTAAGGAATTGTACGACGTCCGCGTAAACTAGGTTTTTCTTCCGATTTTTTCTTGTCAGGTTTTAAATCTTTTTCTTGATTTTGAGAAGATGTTTTATTTGTCGAAGGGGAAGAAGAAGTGTAGCCGGCAGAATGACTTTTTGACGGAACAATAAAATCTTTTACGCTTTGATAAGTTGACCAAGCGGCTGCGGAAATTGCAGTAAGACATATTGCAAGAGCGATGTAAAATTTTTTGCCTTTCTTATTTTGTTTATCGTTCTTAGGGGGATTGGAATCTTTACCTGAATTGTTTTTTTTATTTGGTATATTCATTTTCATTGCACCTCCGTTTTTATTATTAACCGTTTTTGTTTTCGGTATACAATTTTTTCTAATAAATTTTCCATACAGTAAATAATAAAAATGGCATATTATAAGAGAAAATGTTATAATATGCTTTACCGGGTACATAAATAAAATATACTGAGAGGTAATAAAAAGATGGAACTAAAAGAAGAATTTATAAACATATACAGTAATAACATAAAGCGTGAAGGCTCCGAAGCGCTTTTAAAATGGATGGAATCAACCGATTTTTTCACAGCTCCCGCAAGTACACGTTATCACTGCGCTTGTCGAGAAGGTCTGCTTAAACACAGTATTAATGTATATAAAACTTTTATGGATAAGCATTTTGATAAAGACTCCGATAATCTCGAAAGCGTTACAATATGCTGTTTGCTCCATGATTTATGCAAAGCACAGTTTTATAAAACTTCAATGAGAAATGTAAAAAATGAAACTACAGGCGTTTGGGAACAAGTTCCTTTTTATATGGTCGAAGATTCTTTCCCATACGGGCACGGTGAAAAATCCGTTTTTCTGATAGAACGATTCATGCGTTTAAAAACAAGCGAAGCAATGGCAATAAGGTGGCATATGGGCGGTTTTGACGATTCTGCAAAATCGGGAGGATTTTCAATGAGCGTTGCTTTTGATAAATATCCTTTGGCAGTTCAGCTTCATATGTCTGATTTGGAAGCTACATATTTAAGAGAAAAGGGTACGTCAAGCGTAAGAAAATAAACTCAAAAGGAGTGAATTTGTATTAATATATTAGTATTAAATTCAGGGAGTTCTTCGCTTAAATATCAGCTTATAGATATGAAAAGCGAAAAAGTACTTGCAAAAGGAATGTGCGAAAAAATAGGTTTTAACGACAGTGAAGTTCACCAGTGGGTTCAAAACAGCGAAACAATAAGTAAATCTGTAGGGAATATAAAAAATCATAAAGAAGCATTCGTTTATATAGAAAAAATGCTTATGGATAAAAACGCAGGTGTTATCAAAGATATTTCCGAAATATGGGCAGTTGGGCATAGAGTAGTCCACGGAGGAGAATATTTTAAGTATCCCGCACTGATAAATGATGAGGTAATTGAGGAAATAAAAAGTTTAATTCCGCTTGCTCCTCTTCATAACGCTGCACATCTTGCAGGGATAGAAGCTTGCCGCTTTCTTTTGGGAGATTCAGTTCCTCAAGTAGCTGTTTTTGATACATCGTTTTATTTTGATATTGAAGAAAAAGCATATATGTTTCCGATTCCTTACAAATATTATGAAAAATATCACGTACGCAAATACGGATTTCACGGAACATCACATAAGTTTGTGTCCGAAAGATATTGCGAAATTTCAGGCAAAAAACTCAGTGATACTAGAATTATAAGCTGTCACATGGGGAACGGATCTTCCATAACTGCAGTAAAAGGCGGAAAAGCAGTGGACACAAGCATGGGACTTTCTCCCTTGGGAGGAATTATGATGGGGACGCGTTCGGGTTCGCTGGATCCTTCGGTAATACTTCATATTGCAGAACGTGAATCTCTCGGAATATCAGAAATTAACGATATTTTAAATAAAAAATCAGGAATGCTGGGAATTTCGGGAGTAAGCAGCGATGACAGAGCAATACTAAAAGCAGCACAAGAGGGAAACAAAAGAGCTAAACTTGCTCACGAAATGATGATTTATCAAATTACAAATTATCTTGGAGCCTATAACGCTGTTCTTCAAGGTTGTAATGCAGTGATTTTTACGGGAGGAATAGGTGAAAATCAGTGGATGCACCGTGAAAAAATCTGTAATAATCTCAAATTTATGGGAGTAAAGATTGATAGTGAATTAAATAAAAGCATGGTTGCCGGCAAAGAAGGGAAGATATCTTCGGAAAACTCTTCCATTGATGTTTATGTAATCCCCACAAACGAAGAGCTGGCAATTGCAAGAGACACCTTGACACTACTTAGCAATATGCAAAGGAGATAATTTAAAATGAGCATAAAAAATATTGCTGTTTTAACAAGCGGAGGAGATGCTCCGGGAATGAATGCTGCCGTAAGGGCAGTAACGCGATGTGCACTTAGTAAAAACATAAATGTTTTAGGAATAAGACGCGGTTATATGGGTTTGAGAAAAGGCGATGCCTTTGAAATGAATTTAAGAACGGTTTCTGATATAATTCACAGAGGCGGAACAGTATTATACAGTTCCAGAGACCCTGAATTTCAAACTGAAAAAGGTTTAAATCAAGCTGTTGATTTTTGTAAAAGTAAAAATATAGACGCCGTAATAACAATAGGAGGAGACGGTACTTTAAAAGGTGCCGTAAATTTAATTGACAACGGAATAAACTGCGTTTTTATACCTGCCACAATAGATAATGATGTTTCTTGCAGCGATTATTCAATTGGATTTGACACAGCTGTAAACACCGCCATGGAAATGGTTGATAAAATCAGAGATACTGCTCAATCACACGAAAAATGCAGCGTAGTTGAAGTTATGGGAAGAGACTGCGGAGATATTGCCATCAATACAGGAATTGCAATCGGAGCTACCGCTATAATTATTCCTGAAATTAAGTGTGATTTCGAAAAAGATGTTATAGAGAGAATAAAAATAACACAAAGTATGGGAAAAAGACACTTTATAGTCATAGTTGCGGAGCATTGTGCGGATTCGTTTAAAGTTGCAAAACGTATTCAAGAAGAAACCGGTATACAAGCCAGAACCACAATTTTGGGGCATGTTCAACGAGGAGGTTCACCGACATTAAGAGACCGTGTAGTTGCCAGTATTATGGGATGCAGAGCAATAGACGTTCTGACAGAAGGAAAAAAGAATCGTGTAATAGCAAAAAAATGCAACAATATAGTTGATTATAGTTTGGAAGAAGCTTTAAAACTTAAAAAGAAATTTGATTATGATTTGTATAAAGACGCACTTCAGATATCTATCTGATGTTTTGTAAGATAAAAATTTATTTTTAAAATCAGTAGTTTATAAATTCATTAGACGATTAAATTATAGTAAACAAATCTTAAGTAGGAAGAAGTACAGATTGAAAAAATCTAAAATCCACATATACAAAATTAATATTTTGTATAAGTGAGGGGACATAAAAATATGAAGCAGCAAAAAACTCTATCCATAGCATATAATTCGGTGTTTATAGTCATATCGTTAATTTTGGGATTTTTGGGACGATTATCGATTTTACCGGTATTTCCTTTTTTAAAACTTGACCTTTCAGACGCGCCTGTTTTTGCCGCAACCTTGATTGCAGGCTTTCCGTCGGGACTTATAGTTTTGCTTGTGTCTTTATTACTCCGAACATTTATGTTCAGCTCTTCAGGCTGGATTGGATTTGTAATAAGATCTACATCTGCTATTGTAGTATTATTTTTGGGAATATTTAATTCAGATAAAATTTCAAAAGTTTATAAATTTTTAGGAATTGCTTTAGGCGTTGTAATTTGTCTTTCGATTAAGTTAATTATAAATTATTTTTTATGGACTAATTTTTTTAATATTTCTCCTGAAGTTATAAATAAATTTATGATGTCGATAATTGTTCCGTACAACTCTATAAAATTAATTGTTACGATATTGTTATCTTATCCTTTGTCGATTTTTGTAAAAAAAATTACTCGCTAATATACTTTGACAAAAATTTAATTACGTGATACAATTCGGTGGTACGCCCCCTTAGTTAAATGGATATAACAAATCCCTCCTAAGGATTAGTTGTCAGTTCGATTCTGGCAGGGGGTACCATTTTTTTGTTTTGATTTCAGTCAACTCCCCCACATTTGAATAATTTTTATAATCGATTTAATTATAACCCCCCATTCCCTATGTTTTTTCTGTCGTTGACATTCCCGGTAAAAGTTGATAGCATAATATTATGTTTTCCGCCCGTGGCGAAGCTGGATATCGCAGCAGATTCCGATTCTGAAGGTCGGGGGTTCGAATCCCTCCGGGCGGACCAAGAAAAAAGACTTGCTTTTGCAGGTCTTTTTATTGTGTTTTAACTCAAAGAACTACGCTTTGAGTAGTTCAAAAACCGCGCGCTAAGCGCGTGAGATTAAAACTTAAGTAAAACAACACCAATTCGAGTATAATGATGAAGTTCAAGCCATCAAAATAAAAGAAAGGGTGTTGTTTATGGCACAAAGTTTATCACATAGTAAATGGTTATGCAAGTATCATATAGTATTCACACAAAAATATAGGAGAAAGGTAATATACTATCAATTAAGAGCAGATATACAAAAAATAATAAAAGATTTGTGTAAATGGAAAGGGATAGAGATAGTAGAAGGACAT
>CABUYS010000048.1 GCA_902495835.1 uncultured Oscillospiraceae bacterium
ACCAGTTAAATTTTGTAGAATAGTTTGTTTTTTAGAAAGTTGCTCTGTATAGGGCAATTTTTTTATTTGTTAGTGCCAAGCTTTGTACCAAATCCAAGCCACCTGCCGTCTATATCTTCTAAAACAAGTTCTTTATTATTGTAGTCTGTTACAGAAAATCTCTTTACGATTTTAAGTCCTTTTTCATCAAATTCTTTTTGCAATTCTTCTTGATTGTCAACTATTATATAAACATCGTATCCATAGCCGTACAGCTTGCGATTGGGAATAACTTCTTTGCCTTTTGAATCCGTCAGTATTATTTCTATGTCATCTTTGTATAGGCATATATGTGGCTCTTTAGAGTTTAAATATTCTACGGCATTAAATTCCAAGTTTTTCACGTAAAAATCAGCAGTCTGTTTAATGTTTGGTGTAGGGAAGATGGGGTTTGTTATATACATTCTTTTCATGGATTAGTCCCTTTCTTTATATTTTTGAAATTAAGATAATTAAATACTTGATATTTTAAAACTTGTTTTTTAGTACGGAATACATTAATAGTCAATTATAAAAACCACTTAAAAAGAATAATCCAATTTAAGTGGCTTTGTTAAGTTTGATTTTATACATCTAAGGAACATTTTTTAAAAATTAAGTGTTCGACTTTTTCTGTATTTTTACATATTTTATTATCTTTTTCATATTTTTGTACCAAATAAAGCAAAAATTCCTTGGGAGTAGGTGCGCCATTTTCTTCTGAGATTGGTCCATGATAATTTTGCTTTATTTTTTTAAGTATTTCTGAATCACGAGAGTTCCAATGATTTTTTAGTAAATTACTGATATTCGCTTCTATACTTTTAGGTTGCAATCCTAAAATTTCGCCTGTATAAAGATAAATTCGATAAACCATGTTTACTTTTTGGGGGAAATTTTCTTGACTTAACAAAACAGTGCTGTGTACGAGTTGCTTTGCTTTTTTATCTTCAGCATCCAAGCCAATTAAAATGAGTTCATTTTTAAAAAATTCTGATTTATGATTTAAATTCTCAGACGAAAATATTAATCCGGAATAATTTTTCCACTTTTGAATTTTTGCTTCTTCTATTGCTTGGTTGGTTTTCCTTTTTTGATAATTTTCGATTTTTTTAAGGAAAGCTTCCGAAGAGAATAAAAACGTCAAACAAAGTACTATAAAAACCACAAATATTACGGACAAAATATTATGAAACTTATTTGATTCTGTATATTTAATGTAGTGTTTTAAATACATAATCATGAATAAAGCAATACCTAAAAAAATAGGGAATACACTATATTCGGAAAGTTTGCGAATAGACTTAATATTCACTTTTTTGAATTTGTAAATTGCAATAACAGCTAAAAAATAAAGTGTAAGTACAGTTAATCTGAAAATTGTTAAGTTAATATCCGCGCAGTATGTAACTTCAGAAAATCCTAGACTTTTTCTTACAATTGAAGTAACTTTAAAGATTAAAAAATGAGTATACTCTAACATACACGTTACAAAAAGAGAATACATAAGGGATATTCTCCATGTTTTTAATTTATGTGATACAAGCAGACATGCAAAAACGATTATAGAAGAAATGGCTGTAATTATAGGTCTGTCAATGACAAAAATTTTAAATGCTGTAAGCAAAATTGTGTATATGGCTGACTCTGCTACAGTTTTACTGATGTTAATCTTGTTTGGTCTATTAAACGTATGAAAAATAAACATTCCGCTTATAAAATATCTTATCATAGATATCAGTATGAGAATTAACAAAAAATCACTACCTTTGTTATCACAGATGTTATAACTGTAATGATACCAATAAAAATAACAAAAAGATACACAAAACGATAAATTCGTCCATGTGTACCTTTTTTTAATTTTATAAATATATATTTTGTTTTTAATTGTCCCATCCTGCTCCGTCGTGGTCACAGCAGATAAAAGAACAAGCATTAAAAGAAAATGCACGGAACATAAATGTGGCACCAAATATCTTTCCTAACATATTTTTCACCTCCCTCTTCACCCATATGTTACCATTTATTTCCATGAGGTTTCAACCAAAAAAATTCGACAAAAATACAATTTGTGTGTTTTTATTTTTTGCATACATAAATAAAGTTGTTTGACCCAAAGGTTTAGGGGGCAAAGATAAAGAATTGAGGATGCGAATCTAAAGCAATTCTTTATTAAATTTATAAAAATAGAAGACGTAATACAGTTTTTAAAACATTGGAGTGATTAAATCTGTTATATAACGTCTTTTTTTATTTTATACGAAGTCCGCCGATTGTTTTTTGTTTTTGAGAAAAATTAAAATTTGGAGGACAAAGAATATGAAAATAAAGTATGAATTTGTAACAGGCGAAAAAGTATATATCGACGTAAATGAGGAATTTGGAGAAATAATGCTCGAACTTGACAATGAACTTAAAAATAACAATCACAGAGAAACGGAAAAACACAAAAGTTTAAGTTTATCTGACAGAAACATTGAAATTGCTGACTTAAATTCAGATGTTTTCGAAGAGGCCGTCAAAAATATTAACAAGGACAAGCTGTATAAAGCGATATCTGATTTGAAACCTTATGAGCAAGAACTTTTACATAGTTTATATCTTAGAAAATGTCCGTTAACACTGTCAGCCTATGCAAAAGTTTTAGGTGTAACCGAAGACGTAATACGAAAACGATTAACAAATATAAAGAATAAATTAAGAAATTTGTTATAAATGCTAACACGTTAATTAAATTTAATATGTATATTTTGAAAGAAGATAACATGAAAATTTTTAAAAAATTAAAAACAATCTCTCGTCAATGAGGAAAAAGATATGTGTAAAAATAGCAGTTAAAAAAATTCAATCAGTCCTCTTAAATTTAAACAAAGTGAAGTCTAAGTGCATTCAAACATTTGGAATTGGTGTTTTTTTATAAAATTTCTTATGTTGTATTTTAAGGCATCATCGTGATTAAATATAAAAGTTCAAATTTTATTAAATGACTTTCTTTGACAGATTGTCATGGATTTATTGGAAATAAAACAATAAACCACAAAAAAATTTATTATAATTGAAGTTGACAAAAATTATGTTTTATATTCGATAAAATTGTCAAAACAGTATTTAAATTAAAGAAAGGGGAATTCAAGTATGTGAAAAAATAAAATGAAAATCGGTTGATTGTCGTTTGTAAGGAATCCTTATTAGTCGTATTACCCCAATTGCTGAAAGTTAGTTGAATATTTGGCAAACGTATTACATTTGCATTTCAACTTATACTTTAGCCGCTAGTTTAATTATTCGTGAACTTAAGTAATGGGGGTAAAAATCAAATCTGAATTTTTAAGGAGGAGAGAACTTTATGAAAGCTAAATCAGCAAGAAAACTTATGGCGATATTTTTCACACTTTGCATGATGATGTCATTTATGCCGATTTCTGTATTCGGTGAGGGAGCGGCAACCGAAACGGCGGATTTTACCGCTGCCGATGGAGGAGCAGCTGCACTTACGCTTCTTAATGAATCAAAAACAGGATCGGAAGATTCCACATGGGACAGTGCTTCAAAAACCCTTACCCTGAAGGGAATCAACTTTACCACTTCGGCAACGACAGCATTAAAACTCCCCGACGGAGCAACTGTTGTTTTGGCCGACGGTACAGAAAATCAAATCAAGGGCGGAGACGCTACTGTAGAAACTACGGGAAAGCAGAATACAAAGATTTGTATTTGTGGTATTGACGCACAAGGTGCACTGAATATAAAAGGAGAAAGCAACGGTACGGGAAAACTTTCTGTTACTTCAGGTATGCATAATAACACCGGCGACGCTTGGACCTATTCTGTCGGAATACTCGCAAGCGGAAACCTCAATATCGGGAGCGGTACCGTTACAACAACCGCCGGTAAGGCATCTTGCGGAGACTGTGCTTTTTCATATGGCATCCAAATGAAAGAGGGAAACAGTCTTTCTGTTACTGGTGGAACATTGAACACCATTGGTGGTGAATCTGTTGATACAGGAAGCGAAGATGTACGTAAATCTTTTTCCGGTGGCGTAGAGACTTATAGAGGCGATGTTTCGATTTCAGGCAACGCAAAATTAAATACCAAGTGTGTTTCTGCCATGGATGGCGAAGGACTGGCATACGGAATTTATGCTTTGGTGGGAAGCGTAAATGTTTCAGATAATGCCGAGCTTTATGCCGGTGCTACCAAGACAATCTATATATCCAACGGCAACTTGAAGCAAACAGGCGGCAAGATTACCGCAGTGCATAAAGGAAATACAGGATATAGTCTAGATGTGGAATTAAGTACCCTTGGAAATGTAAATAATCTCGGAAGCGTAGGAAATATTGAAGTTAGCGGAGGAACGCTGGAAACCGTAGATGGCAATGTTAGTATGTCTTCATATAATGCCAAAGACACACAAAGCAATTTTGTTGTAACGGGAGGCACTGTTAAAATAAATTCAGTTTATGGGGCAAATAAATTTAGTGTCAGCGGAGGCGAAGTGCATACGCAAAAAATAGATTCAAAGGTTTTTTCTTTGACAAACGGTAAACTTACCATACGTGAGCCTGTTCACAAGTATAATGATAATTTGTATACCGATTCTGCTATTTTGTGCGGAGACATTACTGTAAGCGGCGGTACGCTTGACGTGGCTTGGGATTGGGGTAACTACACTCCTGTTGTATTCCCTAATGATGAATACAAAGGATATCCTACACCTCTTGTTGAATTTAGTGACGGCACGGCTGTATTTAACGGCGGAACATCTAAATTTAACACAGGTTGTGCGGGAAATTTCGTATTTAAAAGAGGAATCGTTACCGCGGGCAGCGGCATGGTAGAGATAGGTGCCGACGCCGAGCAAAGACAAAAAAACAGTAATGTTCCCGTAACATTTACCGCAGGAAGTGCCATCGGAGAAGTTGAAATTGATAAAGCTACAATTGATTCTTACAAAACAGGTGACGCACCGGAAACAACAGCTGTTTCATGCGATAAAAATTCAAAAAATTACTATTTCTATGAGTGCTGGGAAGAAATTAAAGAAACCGACAACGGTTTGGAACCTGTAGCGTATTGGTATTCAGACGGCGATTATATGGCTTTTGTTCCCGATAACCAAAAAATCACTTCTTTTGAAGAAGGTAAAAAATATTTGTACAGCGTTCGTGCTACAGCAAAAGGAGATTTTGTTTTTGCGAATGAAGGTGTCCTTAAAGCAAAGTTAAACGGTGAAGATTTATCCGGCTCAAATAGTATTTTGGTGAGCGCTGACGGAAAAGATCTTCAAATTACAAGCAAAACAATTACCATACAAACACCTGATGAATACAAGGTAATTGAAGGCGCAAACAGTTCATGGACGCAAAACAACGAAGGAACACTTACTTTCCGTGCAGACGGAGACTTTTCAAAATTCTTAGGTATTAAAGTCGACGATTCATGGGTTGATTCCGAAAATTATATATCTGATTCGGGCTCAACGATTGTTACTTTGAAAAACGAATATCTTCAAACGCTCGCTGCCGGCACGCATAAGATGACGTTTGTTTACACAGACGGCGAGTGCAATACAAATTTTGAAATCAAAGAAGCGAAAGAAGCGGAAGAAATTTATGAAAATTCGGATAATCCCACAACAGGGGATAGCAGCAATATTTTATTATGGGTTTCATTGTTTTCTGCGGGTGTATTAGTGGCAATCGTAATAGCAGTTTGTAACAGGAAGAAAAAATCTACTTTTTAAGTTTTAGCAAATTTATAGCGTTAAACATTTTTATCATAAATTTACTTGCATATTTTTATTTCCTATATATAATTATTTATGTGCAAAGAATACAAAAAGCATATGAGACGTTTCTTTTAAACTTTGAAAAGGAGGTAAGATTAAATTGTTGTAGTCATTTATGCTTTTTGTTTTTCTACTTAAACAAAGATTAACCCCAAAATATTTAAATAGGGGGGATGCTAAACTTAATTGTGTTATGAGAGATAATCGGCAAGCATAAAGAAAAAATCGGTCAGTAACAAGTAAAAAATCAAAAAACGGGAGGAAAAAGAGAATGAAACTAAAAAAATATTTTGCATTTTTAGTATCCATTTTAATGGGTATATGCATGTTTAATTTTTCAAGCATGGTAAATGCCGTGACAATTAGTGATAAAGGAAAATATACATTGATGTTAGGTGCAGATGAAATGGATCCAACTATTGATGGTGAATATTTTAAGGTTATAAAATTTAATGTTGCAGAGGGCGAAACAACAGTTAAATTATCTGAATTAACAAAAGGAATTTTACCTTTCAATGGAAAAAATGAATTTTCGCATTGGGAAACAACAGAAAAAAAGAAAGCCGGCGAAGAATTATCCCTAAAAGATTTTACCAGCACCGGTAACTTTTATAAATCAACAGGTGAAGAAGTTAACTACACCAATGGTTTAAGTCTTAACGCGAAATTTGAAGGTAAAGCATTAAAAGAAACAGGTAAATATTATTTAACTCTTGATGCATTCGGTGGCACAGTAAACGGTAAAGCAAAATTATTAATAGAAAGTAAAAAAGAAGATTTTAAAACAGTTGATTTAACAAAATACACTCCTGTAAGGAAAGGTTATACTTTTAAAGGTTGGGATTTAGATGGTAAATTTGTAACTTCTGTTGATTCAAGTGCTTTTGCAAAAGATGTTGCAATTACTTTAACCGCTACATATACTAAAAATACTTTTGACGGAAGTGACAGAGTTATTGTCTTAGATGCTAACGGCGGAACAATTGACGGCAAAGCAACTAAAAAATATGACTATTTGGGCGGAGGAGATTCAGGAACATCTATGTCACTTTTACCATATGTACCTGTAAGAAAAGGATACACTTTTAACGGCTGGAATTCTAAAAAAGATGGAAGCGGAGATAATTATAAGTACATTTACTGGAGAGAATGGAGTAAGGATTTTGCAGGAACTGAAGGATTAACTAGAGATGGAGTTTATAAAAATTCCAAAGGAGAACTCGTTGACGGTATTTATAAAAACTTAACGTTATATGCCTCTTGGACCAATAACTCAGGAGAGCCGGAAGAACCGGTTAAAGAACCGGTAAAAGAAATTAAAAGCACAGGAGAAACAAAAGCAAAAATAGAATTTGCAGACGGAATCAGCGGAGACTACGAATTAGACGTTACACCTGTCGAAATTACGGAAAATTTAGCAAATAAAAACATTAAATATATCGTGGATATAAATTTGTTAGAAAATGGTCAAGTAGTTAAAATCAGTGATACTAAAATGAAAGTAAAAATTGCATTGCCCGAAGACTTAAAAGAATTTAACAAATATGAAGTAGTATATATTTCAGATGGCGAAATACAAGAAACAATACCCGCAACAATAGAAGATGGATACATAGTATTTGAAACATCACATTTAAGTCAATATGGAATTATAGCCAGAAATGTTGAAGAAACAGAAGAAGCAAATAATCCTAAAACAGGAGACAACAGCAATATTTTCGTATGGGTTTCTTTGTTCGCAGTAAGTGCATTGATTGCATTTGTAGCCATATTATATAGCAGAAAGAAAAAATCTACTGTTTAAGTTTATAAAGTTAAATATTATATTTTTGGTATATAATTATTTGCAGGCAAATGCGCAAAAATATTTAGAATATTTTCCATAAACTTTGAAAAAGAGTTGAACTTAAATTGTTGTAACTGTTTATTTTGTACTTGAGGAAACTAAGATTTAAATAGGAGATGACGCTATGAAAAATAAGATAACAAAAAGATTTATTACAACGTTTTTTATGTTATTTATGGCACTTTCATTTATTCCGGCAACAATATTTGCGGCGACAGAAATTAATAAAGTAGAAATAGGAGCTGTAAAATTTGATTATTATGCAGGAGATAAACCAGATTCTTGGACTACACGAGGTGGTGAAACTGCATATTATTATGAAATAGAGTACGAATGCTGGGAACAAATGGAAAATAATGGAAAAGGCAAACTTGACCCAGTTAAATATTGGTATTCTGACGAGGAAAAAAATAATGCACTTAAAGACGAAGAGAAAATAACAACTTTTGAAGAAGGAAAAACATATATGTATAGCATTTCTCTAAAAGCAAGAGATGAATATACATTTGCAGATAACACAGAAGTATATGTAAACAGCGAAAAAGCAAATTCGATGAGTATTTCGAAAGATAAAAAAATATTATTTGTTACTGCAATAAAAACGATAAAACCAACTCAACCTGTCCAAAAACAAGAAATTGATGTTGTTGAAATTAATAATGCAACTTTAAAATTTAATGATGGTGATAAACCAGTATTTACCGGAACAATATCAGATACTAGATATAAGTTTGTATTTGAAGCATGGAGAACTAATGATGCAGGAATAAGCTCTGTAGATTGGTTTAATAATGAGGATCATCTTCCTTACTGGGGCGGAAAACTTATATCTACATTTGATAAAAACAAAAGATATACTTATGAATTAGCACTTGTAACATCTGCGACAGGTAGTGATGAAGGATGGATTTTTGGATCAAACACCAAGTTAAAAATCAATGGACAAGAAGTTGAATTTACACGTGCGAGTGATGATAATGAACAAGCGTTTAGTGTTAAAACAAAAATAACAATTGCACCCATGTCCACATCTTCAGAACAATCAGAACCGGTAAAAGAAATCCAAAGCACAGGAGAAACAAAAGCAAAAATTGAATTTGCAGAAGGAATCAGCGAAGACTACGAATTAGATGTTACACCTGTAGAAGTTTCCGAAAATCTAGCAAATAAAAACATTAAGTATATAGTAGATATAAACTTGTTAGAAAATGGTCAAGTAGTTAGAATCAGCGATACTAAAATGAAAGTAAAAATTGCATTGCCGGAAGACTTAAAAGGATTTAACAAATACGAAGTAGTTTATATTTCAGATGATGAAATACAGGAAACAATACCCGCAACTATAGAAGATGGATACATAGTATTTGAAACATCACATTTAAGTCAATATGGAATTATAGCAAGAAATGTTGAAGAAAAAACAGAACAAGTTAATAATAGTAAAACAGATAATCCTAAAACCGGAGACAACAGCAATATTTTCGTATGGGCTTCTTTGTTCGCAGCAAGTGCATTGGCGATGCTTGGAATAACCGTTTACAACAAGAATAAAAAATCTGTAGCTTAATTTTAAATAAGCCTATATAAATTATCCGCCGACAATGTTGTTGGCGGATTTTTGTATTCAGAAAACCACGCGATAGTCGCGTGGTTCAGTGATAGCTTAAGCGATGTAAGAAGGGCAAAAAACTCCTTTTGGTATAGAACGGATTAGCGGTATGAAAATTCCTAAAAATAAATCAAAATGAGGGTCTTCAAAGTGAATGACATATAAGTTCGCTAGATACAAAGCGTAACTTAAAATACCATATAGTATCTGCACCGAAATATAGAAGGAAAGTATTTTATGGAGAAAAGAGATTAGAAATAGGAGCGATACTGAGAGAGCTATGCAAATGGAAAGGAGTAAACATAAGGAGGCAGAAGGTTATTCTAACCACGCACATATGCTTTTAGAGATACCGCCAAAGATGAGTATATCAAG
>CABUYS010000049.1 GCA_902495835.1 uncultured Oscillospiraceae bacterium
ATTTTCTTCCATGGCTGAAAAAAGGGCAAACCCTGATTGTTTAGGAGGCGATTCAGAACCTGCGGCTAAAAAATTAAGGCCGAGTGAAACGGCAGAATCTTTTGCTCCTCTTACTTTGCCCACGTCTGACGAAATACCTGATGAAAAATTAGATCAAGAAGCGGCGATAGATGGTTTGATGATGCTTGCAAATTCATAGATTAAATTGGCTTGAATTGGGTTATTTTTAGAATATTAAACTGTGTTTTGATTTACATACATTAAAATAATACAACGATGTTTAGATGAAGGAGCTATTGAAATAAAATATTAGATATCTCTTTTGTCTTGGTTAAAACGTAAATAAACATCCCCCCAAGCATAGCTGAGGGGATTTCTTTAACGGGTGAAGTGCTACTTTACTAGCTGCCTCTAAAGGAGGCTGATAGGGCCTTAAACTTGCGAAAAGATTGTTAATTTATACCTGTAAATGGGTCTGTACTCATAAATGTTAACTGCTGTCTTAATTCATCTTCTTTATTTTCTAAATATAGTTCCTATTTCTAATCTTTATGATATTTGCAGTTCTGTTTTTTATGTGGTAAACTTTGTGTCATTCATTTTGAATGTTCTCCTTTTGATTTATCTTTAGCAGTTCTCAGACCGCTAATCTATTTTATATCAAAAGGAGTTTTTATTTTATTCTTACATCTCTTAAGTTACCACTGAACCGAGCGGGCTTTCGTGTGGTTTTCTACATACAATAAAAATCCATCCTACTCGGATGGATTTTTTACAGTTTAATTAGACAATTATCGTATTCTGTATATGCGTTTTACTTCGGGGACAAAATTAAATTTATAATTTGCGTGCATTACTTTGTCAAATGATTCAGAAGCTTTTTTCAAATTTTCTTCTGAATTTTCATCCTTTAATTTATCGCAGTTTTCCAAAAACTCTTTGAATGAAATTTCAGATTCTTTAATAATTTCATTTTTTTGTTTAGGTGTGAGAGTTTTATCTTTTTTTGTAGTATTTACTAATTGATTCCAAATTGATTGGAGTTCGTATCTTACATTTTTGTTTTTATTTGATATGTTTAAGAATAGGTTTTTAAATTGTTTCATTTGATTTTCTTTGAAACTATCCCAGAGATAATTTTCATCTTCTCCCGATTCAAGAAGCCCTGTTTGGAATACATTGTAGCGACTTGTTATGAACGCAAGTGTATCCGAGCCTATTATCGATGAAGTTTTGCCGATTAAATGAGAAAGATTTGAAGAGTGGTTTGATACTCCGACGCTTAAGTTTGAAACAGTTGAATCTATCCTTTTTATGAGTTTTAAAACCCAGCAGTCTTTGTCTTTTGATATTACTTCATCGCAACCAGGAAGAGGCAAAGTTTTTTGATTTGGGTTGGTTTTATCTGTTTTTGTAAGGAAATAATTCAATATCATATATTTGTTTGTTGAAAACACACCGGGAATGGAAGTTAATCTTTTTACTCCCATTTCTTTGAGTACATCTTCGAAATTATCATCTATAATCGTAAGTGTTTTTTTGAACATTTCGGATTCATAATTGTTTTTTTTCGAAAGCTTTGTTAATAAGTTTTTGATTTGATTTCTTATGCTGTAGTCTCCAAGCAGTGCATCGCCGACCATCGGCAATTGTATTTTAACAGTTATATCTTTACTTGTGTCAAAATATGCATCTCCTTTGCTGTCGCTGTAACAGGCGTTTATGTAAGATGTTCCGAGCACGGGTAAATCGAATGAAAACTGTCCTTCGGCAGAGCGGACTCTTGAACTTTGCGAAGTGCTGAAATGAGTTCTTTTTCCTGAAAAATCTTTTGCAAATACCTGCATTTTAGCAAGGTGTTCAATTTCGGAGTATAGTTGTTTGAAAAGATTTATTTCTTCTTCGTTGTCGGCAAAATCACGAAGATAAGAAGAAATTGCTATTGCTGTTTTGAGCATATTAAGTCTGCCTTTTGAAAAGTTTCCGAGCCATTTTTTCTCTATTTCTTTCTTTAAAGATTTGTTTGAATCTCTTTGCTCGTCGCTTGAATTTTCGTCTGCCAAGATAGAAAGTATAGTGTTATATCTATGTAAATCTCCTGTTATGTTGGAAACCAAAATTGACATTACATCGGATTTATGAACATTTTTATCGGTTATTATTTTTTTGAAATAACTTTCGAAATAATCCTTTATTTCTTTGTATTTTTTAACTTTTTCCTGTTTTAAAAATGAAGCGATTTTATCTGAATCTTTGATATAGTTTGAAGCAGAGCAATCATCTTCTATCAAATTCAGGTAAGAGTGTTTCATGGAAGTGTCTATTGTTTGATATTCGGTTGTCACGCTTGCACCCGCTGCCGCCAGACAAGATGCCGCAGCATTTACTTCGCATTTTTGAACAACGCTTTTTTGAACGTCTGCAGGTGAAGAATACGTTACTTCAGGCCACTCGAATATAAGATTTTGAGGGACGGTTTCCGAAGCTTTTAAGAACCATTCTATTGACGTTTGCATTTGAGAAAGAATTGATTTTTCTTTTTTCTGCATTTCTTTTCTTGAATTTATAATTTTTTTGATTTCGGGTTCGCGAAGCTCTACCGAGCTTATTTTGCCGTTTTTGAAACACGTATCCAAAAATTGTTCCAACGAATAAAAAATTAAAGATTGTGTAAATCCCAAATTATATGATGCGTCGGCGGAAAGGAAATTTTTAAATCCAGTTCCGAGACTTACTCCTATGTTTCCGGAGTTATCTATTTTGTAAAAAGATTTTTCAGATGTACTTTCGTTGTTTTGCACTCCGACGCTTATTCCTATGTTCCAGCCACCCGCAGGAGTTTTGTGCGAAACAGAAGCTCCTTTGGAAGAAGTTTGACTTCCCATTGTGGTTTCAACTTTGTTTCTGCTGTCTTTTAGAATTTGATAAGCGATTTTCCTTGAAACTTTGGCTGCATAAGCGTTTCTTAGAGAAGATATAAATTTAAAAAACACGTTACTTTTTGATATTGAAGAATCGGATTCCATAATAGCTTTGATTCCCGTGAGTCGTTTTAATAGTTCCAATTCTTTGCCGCCTTCGGAATTTGACGATTCTATGTACTTGACTGTATTCGATATGCTTTCGCAAAGAAGTGAATTTTGTAAAATTTCACTGTTTATATGTGATTTGTTTTCTATAAAATTTGTAGTTTTATCGCTTAAAATAAAATTTAAGCCTTCTTTTAGAGCTGTATCAAGGTTATTGTTTTTAAAAAGATCCAGTCTTACTTCTTTTATGGATGAGTACTTTTCTGGACTTTTATCGAATTTAAATCCTTTGTCCGTCATTGATTTGACTGTTTCCGAAATCGGATTTGGGATTTGATTTTGGTTCGTCATTTTTTTAGATTCGGATTTTAATAAAGCCTCGTTATTATTGGTGTTTTCGTTTTCAAATGCGGCCATTGCTGGCGAAGAAAGAGACGCACACATTAGAGTGCCTCCAAGAATCGCTGATATAGGTTTTTTTGATAACATTTTCTATTCCTCCTTATTATAAATAAATTTCAAAAGGTATTATATACTTTTTTGTTGATATATACAATATATTTTTCCGTTATTTAAGAAAATTTTAATTATATTGCATATTAAAGCGATAAAAATTAATATATTTTAAATTGATATGTATAAATTTAAGTGAATTTTATCATAATAATAACAATCCAGTATTCTAAAAATTACTAATAAGGAATGGTTTTAAGAAATTGTTTGATTGACATTATTTCATATTATGACTAAAATCTACAAATATAGTATATTTTGTAAATAATATTTGTGGATAGAGTTGAGTTTGTGAGTTTTTCGCACAATTTTAATTAAAAAGTATAGTTGTTATGATTTGTACGGCAATTTTGGGAAACAACGCAGTGTATGCAGAAGGTGATGTAACCCCCATAGAAGACAATAACCTTCTGGTATCAAGCCTTTTTGACGAAGATGTTGAAATAAAAAATATCAAAGTCAGACGCAGTGATAAAGATGAAATTTTAAGAGATAAACATATGGGAACTTTTTCAAGAGCTAAAAAAATAGGTCTTGAAAACGGTATTGCTATAAGTAACACTCGGATTGGGTATGCCGCTGATGTTTTCTCTCCTATGGAGACAAGCGATTCCACCGAATCTGAAGGCGAATTAATAGGTAACAATGCTCTTTCTTCAGAAGAATTTTCTTCTGAAATATGTAATTTTAAATCTGACGGCGAAGATAATGATTTTGCCAACGACACAGGAAGAGATGAAGATATAGAAAACATAAATAACGGATTAAGATCCGCACATGCTGCGTCTGTGGAATTTGATGTTGTTCCAAAGACCGATAAAATTTATTTTGAATATATTTTCACTTCTCGGGGTATTTTAGGTTATGGAAAAGAAAATCTTCCTAGCCGTGAGGAAAGAAAAGAATATCTCGGAGCAATGGGAATATGGATTAACGGTCAGAATAAATCTTTTATTCCCGGGACGAATTTACCTGTTAACAGTATAAATATTGATGATACAGAAAAGTTTGTAAAAATAGACGATTATTTTGAACCATATTATCCATTTTCTACTCCTAAGTTTACCTGTGAATCCGAAATTAAACCTAATAAACTTAATCATGTAAAAATAGCTTTGGCGAGCTCCGAAGGAGTGGATATTACGAGTTCAGCAATACTTATAAAAGGTAAATTTTTAGATTCAGGTCGAAAACATGAAGAAATAAACGTGGAAGAAACAAAAGAAAAAGAAGAGTTAGATTATTCAGAAGAGCAAGAGAAAATCGAAGAACAAGAAAAAATTATTGAAAATCCAAAAACAAGTGATATAAATCTTTTTATAATAACTGCTTCAATACTTGCTTCGGCAATGGGGTTGTCGATTTTAGCGAAAAAACATAATAAAAAGTAAATATTTATCATAAAATAAAAATATATTAACAGCTATTTAATTGAAATTATTATAGAATATGATTAAAATTTACAACTAGTATATCTGTTTTTATAGTAATAAAATATTGAAAAGTGAGGTTGTACAAAATGAAACATTCATGTGATATTTTTAAAAAAGGTGTAATTTTGGCAGTTGCATCCGCTATATTAGGAAACAGTATAGCATATGCTGCCCCTGAGGTAACTACTATTTCAGACAATAATTTGCTTGTTTCCGCTATTTTTGATGAAGATAAAGACATAGAAATAAAAAATGTCAAAGTTTTGCGTTATGACACCAGTTATCCGTACTTCAAACATATGGGTTCTTTTTCGGGAGCTAAAGAAAAGATTGGTATAGAAAAGGGAGTAGTTTTGAGCAATGCTATAATCAATAATGTTTTTAGCGGTGAACCTACCCATTATTCAGGTGAATCTGACCGTCCGATAGTTGATGGATCTGTAAGTGATTCTACCGTTAACCATACTTCTGCAGCTCCGGCTGAGGAATCGGGTCAGTCCTATTCTGACAGTTTAATTAATTTCAATGCTCCGGGTGATGAGGATGAAGTTCACCGTGATGAAGATATAGAAAAAATAAACGGGAATGTTCAATCTAATGACGTTGTGTCGATAGAATTTGATGTTGTTCCGAAAGGAAAAAAGCTTTCTTTTAATTATGTGTTTGCTTCGCAAGGTATTATGGGTGATAGAGCAGGAGATACAGATTTAGGTATTCAAGAAAGATATAAAGGTGGAACAGCCATGGGAATATGGGTAAACGGTAAAAATACAGCGTTTATACCTGGCACAAATCTTCCTGTAAACAGCGTAAATATAGACGATTCAGGCAAGTATATAGAGTATCAAGGAGATAATGATCATCCTGATTTTTTGTATCCCATGAGAACCCCTGCATTTAGCTCTGAATCCGCTGTTGAACCTAATAAATCAAATCATATTAAAATTGCTTTCGCAAACGCACTGGAAAGAGGAATGGATTCAGCGTTATTTATAAATGGAAAATTCTCTGATTTTAGCACCGAACCTGAAGAAGTAGAAGAAAAGCCGGTAAAAGAAGAGCCAGAACCGGTAATAGAAAACCCAAAAACAAGTGATATAAATCTTTTTATGATAACCGCTTCGACACTTGCTTCTGCACTGGGATTGTCAGCTTTGATAAAAAGACGTAATAAATAAAAGTGCTTGATTGACATTCTTATTAAATGTAGTTAAAAATTCACAACTGATATATCTGTTTCTGTGGTAGTGAATATCAAAAAGTGGGGTTGATAAAAATGAAGTGTTTGTGTTGTAATATTTTAAAAAAAGGCGTAGTTTTGACAGCTGCATTGGCGGTATTTGGAAACAGTATGGTATGTGCAGAACCTGTTCTCACTCCTATTGAAGATAATAATTTGCTAATTTCCTCTATTTTTGACGAAAATGAAGACATAGAAATAAAAAACATTAAAGTTATTCGTCGTGATGCTGATTCTCCCTATAAAGTGGTAGGTTCTTTTTCAGGAGCTAAAGAAGAGTTTGGCATAGACAAAGGAGTGCGTCTCAGTAATTTTAAGCCTAGTGGTGGTAGTCATTTATCGAGTGGCCCTGAAGACAATTCTGAGATTGCCTGTATGCCTGCGGATTTTGAAAATGAATCCGAGAATGTTTGTTCCGACAATTTGATTAATTTTAATGCCCCTGGTGGCGGAGACGATACTTACCGTGATGAGGATATAGAAAAAATAAACGGAAATGTTCAATCGAGTGACATCATGTTGGCAGAGTTTGATGTTATTCCGAAAGGTAAAAAAATTTCTTTTGATTATGTATTTTTTTCGCAAGGAATTAAAGGTGGTATTACAGGAGATGTAATTCCGGATATTCAAGAGAGATATCAGCAAGGAACAGCCATGGGAATATGGGTAAACGGAAAAAACATAGCTTTTATACCCGGCACGAATCTTCCCGTAAACAGCGTAAATATAGACGATACAGGGAAATATGTGCGATTAGGAACAGCTAGAAATTTTTTCAGAACTCCCATGTTTAACAGTGAATCTTCGGTTGAACCCAATAAACCAAATCATATTAAAATTGTTTTGGCAAACGCATTGGAAAGAGAATTGGCTTCGTATTTGTATATCAATGGAAAATTTTCTGATTTTAGTACCGAACCTGAAGCACCCGAAGTACCTGAAGAAATAGAAGAAAAGCCGGCAAAAGAAAAACCTATAAAAAAAGAACCTATAAAAGAAGAGCAAGAAGAACCAATAATAGAAAACCCAAAAACGGGAGACATGAATCTTTATGTTATAGCGGCCTCCACATTGGCGTCTGTGTCAGGACTTGTGGTACTCGTTAAAAAATACAAAGTGAAATAAATATCACAATATGCAAGGTGATTTAAAATGAAAAAAAGCAGAGTTAAGCAATATGTTATTACAGTTTTTTATGTATTGTTTGCTTTGCTTTTTTTGTGCGTTATAGGGTTTAACATTTTTTTGCTGATTAATCGAATTCGCAGTCATCAAAATACTGTTTCTGAAATTGAAGAAATAAATAAAATTGCCTCACAAACAAATCCCGAAGAAGAGCTTTCTGAAGATAAAAATTCTGATATTTCGAGTTCTCCTGCTGCCAATACAGATTATTTTAATTATGTTAAAATACCTATTTCAGAATTTGATTTAAATAAATTTAAAGAGCTCAATTCAGATACGGTAGGATTTTTAAGTATTTTTGGAACAAAAATAAATTATCCTGTAGTCCAGAGTAAAGACAATAATTATTATTTGACTCATTCTTTTAAAAAAAGCGATAGCGGTGCAGGATGGGTGTTTATGGACTATAGAAACGATTCTAAAAATTTAGGGAGAAACACCATAATTTATGCTCACAGTAATTTGGATAAAACCATGTTTGGAAGTTTAAGTAATGTACTTCGCGCAGATTGGGTCAATAATAAAGAAAACGGTATTGTAAAATTTGCAAATTCCAACGGAATATCAGAATGGAAAATTTTTTCGGTATATACGATTTCTGCGGAGTTTGAGTATATAAGAACCAAATTTAAAAATAGTGAAGATTATCGAGCTTGGGCCGAAAAAATGTCTAAGAGAAGCAAATATGATTTTGGATATAAATTTGATAAAGAAGAAAAAGTAATGACATTTTCAACTTGTTATGATAATGCACGCGATTTGAGATTGGTTGTTCACGCTAAGCTTTGTAATTGAAAATCATAAAAACAACTGCTTGATACTCAATATTCAGGCAGTTATTTGTTTTTATGTTTAATTTTTCAGATGCATTTTTAAATATTTTAAAACGAAGAAGTTATAAACCGGAAATTTAATTTTGTTAATGCGGAAAGTTTTTGATGCGTTTATTTGTTTTAAATAAAATGATGAGCACATACCGGAGTACTGTTGACTAAAAAATACATTTTTAAAATTGGTTTGAAAAAATTCTAAAATTGTGGAATTATGTATATATAAAATGATTTTTGAGGTATATTTAATGAATTTGAAAAAGAAACTATGTATTTTATTTTTAATTGTAAGTTCTGTTTTAAATTGTTTTTCAGTGAACTCAACAGTTATAAATTTTAGTATGAATCCCTGCGAATTGTTAAATGAAAGTGATAATATGATTCGAAGTACAGATGAATATTTTCATCGCTTTTTTCAAAACCCACAAATTTTAAAAGAAAATCCCATAGATTTAAAGAAGTTGGAAATTATTTTGGTAAATAAATTTGCACAGCAGTTAATTTTATCAGAATATTTTTTAACATATATGGAAAATAAATTAGACTTAATAACATTTGGGGGAGTGAATAAAAAATATGATGAAAGCTATATTGAAATGGCGTCGGTGTTACGAAGGATGATTATTGCCGATTTAAGTGAAAAAAAGTATAAAAACTATATAATCTCGGAAAGAATATGGGGAGGCTGTTTTGAATTTTACAAAAATAAATATACTTTACATAATATGGTAAACTATTCGGAAACCGTACGTTTTTTGGAAATGTGTAAATTTTGTAGAGGTCGTCAATTTAAGGCTCAGGGACATGTAAGGGCTGCAGGAGGATTTTTTGAGGAAGCTTGCAGTCTTTTTTCTATGGCAGCAGAACATTTTACGAAAGTTAGAGCTCATGAATTTGCAAATATATGTTCTAAACTTTATAATTTGAGTCATGGAAATTTCGAAAAAAAATTATCACTCACGCAGACTGCAATTTTACCCGTAACAGATATGTATTCTCGATTAAACGCAAAATACCCTTTGGATGTGCCTGAGCTGCCGTCAACAAACACGAGTGCTTTCATAAGCGAGTCAGGAACTTCTGAAAGTACGCCTGCGAGCGGTGTGGATGTTAAAGAAATGATATATAAAATGTTTAGATTTGTGCCCTAATGATAAAAAACGGTTCAGATGCTCGTGGATTATACAATTTTTGTCAGTTTTCGTACTTTTAATTTATTTTTTACACTGTTTAAGATTTGCTTAGCCGCGCGGGCTTTCACGTGGCTTTCTACATACAATAAAGATCCACCCGCATAGCGGGTGGTATTTCCTTTTCGGGAATCCCCCTAATATTGTTGCCATGCAACATGGGGCTGCCCAGCCCGACA
>CABUYS010000050.1 GCA_902495835.1 uncultured Oscillospiraceae bacterium
AAGCTAATTTAAAACGGACGCAGGAATTTCCCCAACTACTCCAGCGGCGATAAGCTGTGCGGTTAGTTTACTCAGTACATTGATTTTTTTCATTTAAAAAACCCCGAAACATTAATTTTCAACTTTATTTGCAAGTTTTATCAACCCGTATAAAACATTTATTGACTCAATAGGAGTTAAAACGCTTACATCCAAATCTTTTAATTTTTTTACTATTTCGTTTTCCGTATTGTAGGATTTTGAAAATTCCAATTGAACATTATCGTTTGAATCATCGGTTTCCTTAACCGAAATATGTTTTACAGGTTCTTTTGATTCAATATTTTTAAGTATTTCTTTAGCCCTCACAATCACAGAATTCGGTATTCCTGCAAGTTTTGCAACTTCTATTCCGTAACTGTCGTCAGCCGCTCCGGGAACTATTCTACGCAAAAACGTAATGTCATCCCCTCTTTTTTTGACGGCTATGTTGTAATTTTTCATATTATCGTATTCATCGGCCATAGATGTAAGTTCATGGTAATGAGTAGCGAATAACGTCTTTGCTCCCAAAGTTTTGGGATTGCCTACATATTCCAGAACTGCACGTGCTATGCTCATTCCGTCAAAAGTTGAAGTTCCTCGGCCTATTTCATCTAATATAAGCAAACTTTTAGGCGTTGCATTTTTTATAATTTCGGCAACTTCATTCATTTCTATCATGAATGTAGATTGACCTGACGCCAAATCGTCTGAAGCTCCTATTCTTGTAAATATGCTGTCGACTATTCCTATTTTTGCCTCGGAAGCAGGAACAAAACCACCTATTTGAGCCATAAGAACAGAAATTGCTGTTTGTCGCATATAAGTGGATTTTCCCGCCATATTGGGGCCTGTTATAATAGCTACCGTATTTCCCGAATTACCCAAAGAAACGTCATTAGGAACAAACATAGAATCGCTTAATAAAGCTTCGACAACAGGATGTCTTCCTTCTTTTATAAGCATTTCTCCGCTTTCGTCTACCAAAGGCTTTACATAATTATTAACGCAAGCAACCTCCGCAAGCGAACATATAACATCAAGATTAGCTATTATATTCGCACATTTTATAACCGAAGGCAAACTCTTTGCAACTTCCAAACGTACACTTTCAAAAACTTTATATTCTGTTTCATTTATTTTATCTCTTGCGTTTAAAATTCTTGATTCCAAATCTTTCAGTTCTTGAGTTATGTATCTTTCGCACGAAGTCAAGGTTTGTTTTCTTATATAATCTTGAGGAACTTTATCTTTAAAAGAGTTTGAAACTTCTATGTAATATCCAAAAACTCTATTGTATCCGATTTTAAGTTTTGGTATTCCTGTTCTGTCGCGTTCTCTAGTTTCTATTTCTGCAATTGTTTCTTTTCCGCCATTCATATCTTTTCTGAGGGAATCAATTTCTTTATTATAACCCGTACGAATGACTCCGCCTTCTTTAACCGAAAAAGGAGGAAGGTCTACTATTGAATCTTCTATAAGCATATAGACTTCTTTAAGCAAATCTAATTTCTCACACATTTTTTTAAGAAGAAAAGAATTTGTTTTATAAAGATTAAACTTTATTTCCGGCAATTTCGAAAGTGTAAAAGAAAGCAATTTTAAATCTCTGCCGCCTGCAGAACCATATGTTATTTTTGTCATTATTCTTTCAATATCGTTTATTCCCGAAAGAGAATTTTCCAAATCTTTTCGTAAAATGGTGTTTTGAACTAGCTCTTCGACGGCGTCTTGACGTTTATGAATTTTATCAATATTTACAAGAGGTCTTTCAAGCCACGAACGAAGAAGCCTTTTACCCATAGCGGTTTTTGTTTTATCCAGTACCCAAAGAAGCGAACCTTTTTTGGATTTAGACCTTAATGTTTCCATTATTTCCAAATTTCTTACAGTATTTAAATCCAAACCCATGTATTCGGATTTATTGTAAAAAGATATATTTCCTATTCTTTCAAGCCCTATTTTTTGAGTGCTTTTAAGGTAATCGAACAAATTGCCGAGGCATCTTACAGAGCTTAATTTTTCTTTTAATTGCATTTTTTCAAGCTTGTGTTTCTCAATGCATGAAGACAATATCTTTTTTGAATCGCTTTCGGAAATATCTTTTTTAGGTATCTCTATGCGGCAAGAAAGCTTGTCCTTTATAAACGGTTTAAGAGGTTTTAAAAGCTCAACATTGCCTCCTACCAAAATTTCTTTAGGCATAAATTTTCCGAGTTCGTTTTTAACTTCGCCTATAACTTCGGAATAATCCCCTGAAAATTGAGTTACTTTTAATTCTCCCGTAGAAACATCACAAAAGGATATTCCTGCGGAGCCCGCTGATTTGGACATAAACACGGAACAAATATAATTGTTCTTTGATTCATCGAGCATACTTTCTTCCATAACGGTTCCAGGAGTAATAACTCGAACAACTTCTCTTTTAACAATTCCCTTTGATGAAGAAGGACTTTCAACTTGGTCGCACATAGCAACTTTGTATCCTTTGGCAACCAGTCTTGCGATGTAAGCTTCGCAGCTATGATACGGAATTCCGCACATAGGTGCACGTTCTTTTTGACCGTAATCCTTGCCTGTTAAAGTTAAATCCAGTTCCTCGGAAACAAGTTTGGCATCTTCAAAGAACATTTCATAAAAGTCACCAAGTCTAAAAAACAGTATAGAATCTTTATACTGTTCTTTTATTCCCATGTATTGTCTCATCATGGGTGAAATTTCAGCCATTTATTTTCCCCTCGCCTTCTTTAACAGCCTGAACAGCCGCTGCAATTTCCGCCGCATGAAGTTTCAACTTCTGCATCTATTGAATACGGATCCTGGCCTTGCGCCGCACTATTTATTATAAAACTTACTTTTCCGAGTATTTCTTCAAATTTTTGTTTGGATTCGTTGTAAGATTTCATATTCTCGTTTTGCATTATTTCGTTATAAAGCTCACCTATAGAATTATTGAGTTCATCAATTTTTTCTTGATCAACGTTTTCTTTACCGATTTCGTTATTTATAGAAACTTTTTTAAGATTAAATTCTTCTATAACTTTTTGAAGTGCTTCATCGCATTCAACGTTTTGTTCTTTTATTTTGTAATCTATATATTCCTCATTTTGTTGAATTGCTGCTCCGAGTTCACGAGCTAAATTAATTATATCCATTTTAATTTCTCCTTTATATTAATAATTTTCCTTCTGCTGATTCTCTTTTAAATCCCGTTACTTCAACGGTTGCGAAATTTCCCACTGCATTTTTGTCGCCATGTGCGGTTACTATAATGTTTCCGTCGGTTCTGCACAGCAAGAATCCGGAATTCGTATCAAAACTCTCTATTAAGACTCTGAATTTTTTACCTACCATGTTCTTACATAAATTTTCTGAGATTTTTTCCTGAACTTTCAAAAGCTCTAAAAGCCACTCGGTTTTTTCTTTTTTGGAAATTTTGTCTGGCATTAAAGCTGCAGGAGTTCCTTCTCTGGGCGAATAAATAAACGTAAACAAAGACGAAAATTTAACTTTATTTATCAAATCAACTGTTTCCAAAAATTCATCATAAGTTTCCCCCGGAAATCCCACTATTATATCGCTGCTGAAAGTTATATCGGGTATAACTGAACGTGCGTAATCAATTATTTTGAAATAAGATTCTTTATCGTACTTTCTATTCATTTCTTTGAGAACACGATTGTTACCGCACTGAACGGGAAGATGAATATGATGCGATATATGTTTACTGTTTGCAATAACGTCAAACAGTTTTTTTGTCGCATCTTTAGGATGAGAAGTCATGAAACGAATTCTATATTCCCCGTCAAAATCATCGAGTTTTTTCAATAAATCAGGAAAATCAATCTCATCATCTAAACCTTTGCCGTAAGAATTAACGTTTTGACCGAGCAAAGTTATATCTTTATACCCGGCTTTCAAAAGATTTTCAAATTCTTTTAAAATCTCTTTAGGTTCGCGGCTTCTTTCGCGGCCTCTGACGTATGGAACTATACAATATGAGCAAAAATTGTTGCATCCATACATTATTGACAGAAATGCTTTAACGGAGCTGTCTCTCTTAATGGGGGCGTTTTCTAAAATGCTGTCTATATTTTCTTTTACACACAGATTTTTACCTTTTTCGTTCTTTTCCGTCAAAGATTTATAAAGCAGTTCCGGAAATCTATGAATAGAGTGTGTTCCGAAAACCAAATCCACAAAATTATACGTATTTTTGATTTTTTTAATCACGGATTCTTGTTCCGTCATGCAACCGCATAAAATGACAAAAAGATTCGGATTAGCCTTTTTTATGCTCTTTATCCACCCAAGATTGCCGAATGTTTTATTCTCGGCATTCTCTCTAATCGCACAGGTGTTAAAAAGAATAACATCAGCTTCGTTTTGATCAAATACCATTTCAAATCCCATTTCAAACAGCATTCCTATATATTTTTCACTGTCCGAAACATTTTGCTGACAGCCATAGGTTTTAACAAATGCCTTGGGCGTCCTTGTTTTATACAAAGATTTATATAAATTATTGATTTTCATACAATAATCTTTTTGCTCTGCGCCGTATTCATAAACAGATATCTTATTTTGCAATACCATTCCTCCGAACAAATTTAATAATTGCACTTATAATTTTAACAAAATATTTAAATTCGTTCAAGATTTATACTCATTTTAAAAAATTAAATTTATTTTTAAAAATCATGTTGATTTTATCTTCTATAATTGCGTATAATATAAATATATTTTTTGTAAAAGGATGTGATAATATGAAAACATTAAATAAAATTGCATTGATTCTTTGCGTTATAGGAGGAATTAACTGGGGAGCAATCGGCATTTTGCAATTTGATATCGTTGCATGGATATTCGGCGGACAAGATTCCCCTGCAAGCCGTATTGTTTATATTTTAGTTTTCCTCGCGGCACTTTGGTGTATTTCCATTATTTTTTCGGATATAAAAGAGCCAGATATATCCACAAAAGATAATGAAATCCCCGATATCGGAATTAATTAAATCAAAAAATCAAAAATAACATACTATGATACTGAGGTGATTTTTATGAGTAACATAGTATGTTATATTTTTTTTGGTTTTTTTATTATTGTGGGCATTTCCGATATTATTGAATATCTTCTAACCCATTTTTTTAAAATAGAAAATTTGAATTCTTACGAAATTGATTCAGAAAACATAGAATACATTTCAAGAGCGATTTTACTTCAAAGTTATAAGAACAAAAACAGAAAATTTACACTTAATATCAAAAACGATTCAAACGATGAACTCTATAAAATATATTCTGTTTTATGCAAAGATTATTCGAAACTTATCTACTACACAGATTTTCTTGCTAAATAACCATAACAACATATCAAGGAGCTTTTTACAGGTTCGCCCATCTTGCCCGCTATGAATTTATCTCCTCGTCTTTCTTCTTTATTTCTCATAGATAAAATTTCAGATATAAGAACCCTTTTAAATTCTTCTCCTTCTTTTCCAAAAATTTTAGAACTGTTTTCATTTATATATTTAAATAAAAGAATCAAAAGTATGTTGTCATGCCACTCTTTACCGTACTTAGCTTCTAAATTTTTAAATTCCTCGCTCAATTCAATCTCACAGATTAATCTTTCTTGAGGTTTATTTTCAAATTTAAAAACCTCATCTTTGTATTTTTTATAACCAAAAAAACATTTTTCCTTAAAATGTTTTTCTTTAGAACATTTCTCTTTTTGTAATACACTAACTATTTCTCCTACTGTAGCGGCATTTACGCTACTTTTAGCAACCGCAAAAAACCCAAACATAAATACAATTGTCAATATTTTAAAAATTTTATTATTCATAAAAACTTCCTTTCAAAAATTTAAATATTTAATTGAAAATTAAACGTAAGAAACTTTATAACCACAAAACATCCGAATGTTATCGTCCACACTTTTTTCTTCTTTGCTTCTTTCAAAAACAATATCCCCTAAACCATCGATAAAATCATTAAGTTCTTTTAAAAAGCCATCAAGAGAGGCTATATCATATTTACCGTATTCACCACGCAAAAATTTAATCAAAAGAAGATATTTAGAAGAATCACATTTCTGCTCATCCAAACATAAACTACTGTTATTTTTATTTTCATTTTCATTAAAACGAACACAGAAATCGTGATATTCATTCAAAACTCTTCTTATAAAAAGACATTTTTCATCTTTATTCTCATCCTCGGACGATTCAATTTCGTGCATTTTTTCTTCCATTCCTTTTACTATTTCGTCTGTTTTTAGAGCGCGGACACTTATGTTAGATATACCTAATGAAAACATCGATATGCACAAAAATACTGCGCTTATTATATTTTTAAACTTTTTCAATAAACTCACCACCATTCCTTGCACACGCTAGTTTAAATTAACATACAACAGTATGATATACAAACAATTTATAGAGAATATTGAATTAAAATTATATTAAAATTCCACCATTTATTCCAATTGTCTGACCGATTATAAAATTTGAATCGTTTCCTGCAAGAAAAACAATCATTTTTGATACGTCTCCGACGCTTCCCAATCTTAAACAAGGCGTATCATTTTTTATTTCTTCAATTTCTTCCTCGCTTAAATTCAGTTCCGCATTCATTTCAGTGTCTATAAATCCCGGAGCTACGCAATTGACTTGTATATTCGAAGGAGCGAGCTCCTTTGCCAAAGCTTTTGTAAAACCTATAACGGCGGCTTTGGAAGCCGAATAATGAACTTCGCAAGAACCGCCGGTTACGCCCCAAACAGATGAAACGTTTATTATTTTTCCGCTGTGTTGTTTTATCATATACTTCGCGGCACGCTGAGTGCAGTTAAACATCCCGTGAATATTAACATCAAACATATGAGTCCATTCTTCGTAAGAAATATCGGTAAAAAGTTTTTGCGAAGATATTCCCGCGTTATTCACCAATACGTCAATTCTTCCAAATTCTTCTATAGTTTTATTTATGAGATATTCGGCTTCTGCCGGTTTGGAAACGTCGGCTTTTAAAGCAATAACGCAAGAATGCGGACTAGTATGTCTTATCTCTTCAAGAAGGCCCAGAGCCCTTTCTTTGGATTTATTATAATTAATTACAACATTATAACCTTTTTGTGCAAATTCTCTCGCTGTTTGAGCACCTATACCACGAGAACTTCCTGTAACAACCACAGTTTTTTTCAATCTGAAATTTTCTCCATGCACGAAACTATCTCTCCCACATAAATTTTGTGATAATCATTTTTTTCATAATTTTTTTCCAAAGTTACATCAATAAACCCCGAAGGATCCATAAATTGAGTGTAAATTTTTTTACATACGAACACATTTTCAGCTTCCTCAAAATACGGAGCTTCCTTATCGAATAAAGGAGTAAGATTTGTTTCTTTTATTTTATCGGTATTCCTTCCTGAGTGAGTTCCGCAAAAATTAAGTTCCTTTCTGTACTTTGAACCAAAAAAAGACAGCGTGTAGTAATCATTATTTTCCAAAAATTCAAACGTATAGCGTTGAGGTCTTACAAATATCGTGGTAACGTTTTTATTCCACAATACACCGATAGATCCCCAGCTTGCCGTCATTGTGTTAAATTTTTGCCTATCCCCTGCCGTTATGAGCATCCAATTATCCCCTATTTGAGAAAAAGCATTAAATTCAGTCAATTTTTTTGGATTTATTTCTTTAAAACTCACTTTCCATTTCTCCTTTACAAAAATGTATTCTCTTTAAAAAATATACACAAAATCAGGTATATTCCGACCATAAGTAATGAAAAATTATATCCCGAAATCTTCAAAATTCCGATGCCACACACGAAAACAGGAATCGCAAACAAAAAAGACAGTATATTTAAAATTTTGTAAGCAGTGCAAATATTTGTTTTTTTGATTAGCATAAGAAGCAATATACACCCTCCGTCCAAAACGGCAACAGGCAATAAATTAAGAACTCCTATACACATATTTTGGCAGTATACCGCACGAATAATATCGTGACTAACGTAAAAACTTAAAATTTTAAATACTGCCGCAATCAAAAAATTCATCATGGAGCCGCTAAGCAAAATTATAAAAATGTCATTAAAATTATGATATTTCAAAAACATATCAGCACTGACGCATCCAAGATTAATATTATCAACCTCATAACCTCTTAATTTTATTGCAAAAACGTGCCCCATTTCATGCATAAAAGAAGAAACAATTCCAACCAATATCAATCCGGATTTATCCATAAAAACCATAAAAACCAAAACTGCAAAAAAATAAAAATCAAGTTTTATCTTACAGCCTAAAATTGTAAAATTTATCTGTCAACCTCCAAATCGTTCTCTGCATTTAAATCATAAAATATCTGATGAGCAGCTTTTTTTCCGGCTCCCATGGCCTGTATTACGGTAGCCGCTCCCGTAACCGCATCTCCTCCCGCATATACAAATTTTCGGGATGTTTGGGAAGTTTGTAAATCCGTTATAATTCTCCCCTTTGAATCGAATTCAAGTTCTGGCTCGGAATTACGAATAAGAGAATTCGGGGAATTTCCTATTGCAACTATAACCGTGTCAGCCAAAACTTCGAATTCGCTATCAGGTATAACCGAAACGGATTTTCTTCCCGAAGAATCTTTTTCTTCAAGCTTCATTTTAACGCATTCGATTTTTGATACAATTCCGTTTTCTCCCAAAAATCTTTTGGGATTACTTAAAAATAAAAATTCTATTCCCTCTTCTTTGGCGTGAATAACCTCTGCTCTGCGAGCAGGCATTTCGTTTTCAGTACGACGATATATAACCGTTACTTTTTCGGCTCCGAGCCTTTTTGCAACCCTTGCAGCATCCATAGCAACGTTACCCGCTCCAATTACTGCCACTTTCTTTACCGGAGGAATGGGCGTGTCATATTCCTCTTTATTGGCATGCATTAAATTAACTCTTGTTAAAAATTCATTTGCAGAATAAATTCCCGACATTCCTTCTCCGGGAATATTCATAAAGTTAGGCAATCCCGCACCAGACGAAATATAAACCGCACTGTAACCTTGCTCAAAAAGAGAGTCAATCGAAAAAGACTGCCCTGCCACAACATTCGTCAATATTTTTACGCCTTTATTTTTTAAATTTTCCAATTCATGGGCTAAAACTTTTCTCGGAAGTCTAAATTCCGGAATTCCATAAGCAAGCACTCCTCCGGGAATGTGCAACGCTTCAAAAACCGTCACTTCAAATCCAAGCCCTGCAAGTTCTGAGGCACATGTTAAACCCGAAGGTCCGGAACCCACCACTGCAATTTTATGCTGATTATTGCTTAAAATGCACTCTGATTTTTCATTTTCATTATTTTTATCGGCACAATAGCGTTCAAGACTTCCGATTGCGACAGGCTCTCCGGATTTATTCCTTACGC
>CABUYS010000051.1 GCA_902495835.1 uncultured Oscillospiraceae bacterium
GCATTATACAAGCGAACACGAATCTTCGGGACATTTGTATATTACGGAAATACCGAAGATTACTTACAAGCAGCGCGGCGAAATCATTACGAAAATGGCGGAACGCGAAATTGCTTGCAATGTGCATTACAAACCGCTTCCTATGCACACGGCGTATAAGGAACTCGGATTCGATATTAAAGATTATCCGAATGCTTACAACCATTTTGCGCACGAAATTACGTTGCCGTTGCACACTTGTTTGACTGATGAACAGGTACAATATGTAATCGATAATTTCGTGGATATTCTGCGGGAGTATCTTTGATGCTGATTCGCAAATGGGAAAAACTGCCGCGTGAAATGCAGACGGACGAAGTGCGGAAATATTACGATATTTTGCGTAAAAAGAATTTTTCGTTATTCTGGAAGCGCGTTTTCGATATTTTTGTTTCGGCGCTTATGTTGATTGTATTATCGCCGCTGTTTCTTGTTTTGGCGATTGCGATAAAAATCGACAGCAAAGGTCCGGTATTTTATCGGCAAGAGCGGGTTACGCAATACGGAAAACATTTCAGAATATTTAAATTCCGCTCGATGGTAGTGAATGCCGATAAGGGTTCGCTGGTTACCGTTGACCACGATTCTCGTGTAACCAAAGTCGGCAGATTCATTCGCAAATGTCGGCTTGACGAAGTTTGTCAACTGATAGATATTTTTCGCGGAACGATGACTTTTGTGGGAACGCGCCCCGAAGTACCGAAATATGTTTCAGAGTATACCCCAAAAATGATGGCAACGCTTTTATTGCCTGCCGGGGTTACGAGCCTTGCGAGTATTTATTATAAGGATGAGGCTGAACTTTTGAACGGAGCGGAAGATACCGATAAGGTTTACATCGACAAGATTCTGCCCGCCAAAATGTATTACAATCTGAAAGCGATTGAAAAGTTTGGGTTTTGGCGGGATGTAAAGACGATGTTTATGACGGTATTTGCCGTACTCGGAAAAGAGTATAAAGGCGATTATGTTGAGCCGATAAGCGAAGCGACATCTTTTGATGAAGTTGCTACGACGGAAACGGAGATTAATGAAATATAATGAAAAGAATTTTATTTGTTTGTACAACTGATTCTATGATATGGAATTTTTTGATTCCTCATATCAAAGATTTAGAAAGTAAAGGTTATTATGTTGAATGTGCTTGTTCTATAACGGGTGATTTTTATCATAATTTGATCACTCAATATGAAGTAAAAATGAATCAGATTTGTTTTAAGCGTTCGCCTTATAATATAAGTAACATAAAAGCATATAGGGATTTGAAAAAAATAGTTCAAGAAAAGAACTTTGATACTGTGTTTTGTCATGAGCCTGTTGGTGGCGCAATTGGACGATTGGTAGGACATAAAATGCATTGTAAGGTTCTATATATGGCTCATGGTTTTCATTTTTATAAGGGCGCACCATTAATCAATAGGTGCCTCTATTATACAGTGGAAAAGTTTCTTTCTAGATATACGGACGTTTTAATTACTTTGAATGAAGAGGATTATCAGGCAGCTTTGAAGTTTCATTCCAAAAAAGTATTTAAGGTTAATGGAATCGGGATAGATATAAGTAAATTTTCTAAAATCGATAACTGTAGATGTTTACAGTCTGAATTGAATCTAAAATCTGACGATTTTCTTTTGGTTTCTGTAGGCGAACTCATAAAAAGGAAAAATCATTTAGTCATTATAAAGGCATTAAAACAAATTAATAATCCCCGCATTCATTTAGCGATAGCAGGCGATGGAGAACTAAGGGAGTACTTAGAAAGAAAAATCGATAAATTAGGATTAAAAAATCAGATTCATTTGCTCGGTTATAGAACTGATGTCAATAAATTATGTAATTCGGCTGATGCTTTTATTATGCCGTCGCTACAAGAAGGGCTATCTGTTGCAATAATGGAGGCTATGTCTTGTGGTAAGCCGATAATTGCCTCTAAAATTAGAGGCAATGTTGATTTAATAGACGATAATAAGGGTGGCATTTTGGTAAATCCGAAGGATGTTTCAGGTTTCATAAAAGCGATAACATGTTTTTATGAAATGAAGGATAACTTAAAGAAATATGGATTATATAATATCGATAAAGTACAAGAGTTTGATATTGGCAAGGTCAAACAACAGTTTTTTTCGGTATACGAGGAGTTGTAATAATGCAATACTATTATTCATTTAAAGAGATTGTAAGATCATTGCCAATAAAGAAAAACAGTAAATTTTGCGTGCATATACATTCGTGAGTTATAATCCTCAAGGCAGTTTGAAATAGATGTATATAAAAAATTGAACGAATACTGGTAAAATACTTATTTAAAAACTATGAAACTTTTATTTGTACACGATGTGAAGGCATTTGAATTCAATGGAGAGTACTATGCGCGAAGTTATGGGTATAACATTTTTTTTGAAAGATATTTAAATGTTTTTGATTCAATAACAGTTTGTTGTAGAGTGATTCACGCTCTTGAATCTCCAGAGGGTATGATTGATAAGTCTACTGGCTCAAATGTCACGTTTGAAAACAGGATTCGGAATTTTAAAGGTCCTGATGTCTTTTTAGATAAAAAAATCAAAAAAATACTTATTCAAAATATCAAAAACGCAGATGCAGTAATCGTTAGGTTAGATAGTTTTTTGGGTTTGCAAACTATAAGAATTTGCAAAAAATTGAAAAAGAAATATTTGATAGAAGTTGTAGGGTGTGTATGGGATTCATTTTGGAATCACGGTATATTTGGAAAAATACTTGCTCCATATTTGTTTTTTCGGACACGAAATGAAATTAGAAATGCAAATGCCGTAATTTATGTGACAAGTAGCTTTTTACAACATCGCTATCCTACAAATGGATTAAACACAAATGTATCTAACGTTGACTTGAAATATGTAGATGAAATAATTGCACAAAAAAAAGAAAGTCAATTAAGAGCAGTTGGGAAGAATAAAATTGTTTTGGGTACTGCGGCAAATGTTGATGTTCGCTATAAAGGACAACAATTTGTGATAAGAGCGTTGGCGTTATTAAAGAAACAAGGAAAAAACAGTTTTGTCTACCAAATTGCAGGTGCGGGTGATCAGACTTATTTAAAAAGGCAAATTAAAAAATATAATCTTGAGAATGAGGTTTTTTTGATCGGATCGATGCCTCATAAAAAACTTATGGATTGGCTTGAAAATGATGTTAATATTTATATTCAGCCGAGTCTTCAAGAAGGTTTACCAAGGTCTGTAATTGAAGCAATGAGTTTTGGTATCCCGTGCTTAGGTTCAAGTATAGCCGGAATACCTGAGTTACTTGAATCAAATTGTCTGTTTTCAACAAAGGGGAATGTAGCGAAGAACATTGCTCAATTGTTAATGAATATGAGTGTTGAAGATTTATGTGAACAGGGGATTCGCAATTTTTCAAAATCAAAAGAATATTTGTTTAATGTATTGAATGCAAGGCGCGAGAGCTTTTTTAGAAACTATTTTCAGATGGATGGAGGAAAATATTATGAAAATTAAAGGTTTCTTAAGAAGATTTAGGACGTTTTTAAAACTTTGCTTTATAAGACTAACTCATTATAAAAATTTTAAATTTGGGTATAGTTGTAATTTTTATTCAAAGGTGGACTTTCGATTTGCAAAAGGGAAAATACGATTAGGTAAAAAAATAGGAATCAGAAAAAATTGTGAATTCTCTGTTAACGACGGGGCAATCTCAATAGGAGATGACTGTTTTTTTAATAGGGATTGTCTGATCGTCTCCCACGAGGAAATATCTATAGGAAATAATTGTAAATTTGGGCCGCGAGTGATGATGTTTGATCACGATTATGATTACAAAAATGAGGATAAATCCAAACGATGTAAATATAAAACCTCGCCAATATACATTGGAGATAACTGTTGGATAGGAGCAGGAACGATTATATTAAGAGGAACATCAATAGGAGATAATTGCACTATTGGGGCAGGTTCAATCCTAAAGGGGATAATTCCTAAAAATTCAATAGTAATTCAAAAAAGAGAACAGGAATTTATTGAAGTTGGAAGGAGTAAAGAATGATAAAAATTTTACAAGTTCTTGACTGTTTAGGAACAGGTGGGATACAGTCTTTCATAATGAATATTTACCGTAACATTGATAAAAGGCAATATAAGTTTGATTTTTTGGTAACAAGGCGTTTGGAAAACAGTTTGGAAAAAGAGGCAGAAGAGTTGGGGGCGAACATATATGTTGTTCCACCAAGAAGTCAAGGAATCAGAAAAAATAAACAAGCATTAAAACGTTTTTTTTCTGAACATTCAGACTATGATGTTATTCACGAACACGAAAGTAGTCTTTCATACGTGGAGCCGTTAATTATAGGAAAGCAATTTGGAATACAAAAAAGAATATTTCATTCACATAATACTAATCAAAAAGGACTTGTCCACAAAGTAGCTCATATATTTAACCAAATAAGACTTCGTAATATAGTTACAGATGTTTTTGCTTGCTCAGAGCTCGCGGCAAAGTGGGCTTTAGGAAATCCAAATCGAAATTATCCATATGTATTTATCCCTAACGGTATAGATGTCAATCGGTTCGAATTTAACAGTGCATACTGTACAGAGTTAAAGAAAGAGTTTGGAATTGAAGAAGATTATAGCGTATTAGGTTTGATTGGACGATTAACGCGGCAAAAAAATCATAGATTTCTAATAGATGTTTTTGATTCTTTGTGTGAAAATGGGAAATACAAACTTTTATTGATTGGCGATGGCGAACTTAGGACAGAATTAGAAAACTATGCAAAAACAAAAAAATGTTGTGCAAATATTATTTTTGTCGGGGATAGAAATGATGCATATAAATTTTATTCTGTTTTAGATTGTATGATAATGCCTTCAATTAACGAAGGGTTGCCTGTTACGCTTGTAGAAGCACAAGCTTCAGGTTTGCCGTGTTTTGTTTCAGATAAAGTAACCAAGATGGTAAAGATTACGGACTTATTACATTATTTGCCTTTAAATAATAATCCGATTGAATGGGCGGAACATATAAAATCTTTTTCTAAAGAACAATGCAGAAAAAGCTATTTGAACGATGTATTGAAAAGTGACTTTAATATATGTAATACAGTGAGAATTATTGAAAATGAATACAACAAAAATCACTAACGACAGATATTTAGAATATAACCAACGGCAAGCAAAAGAGTCTCAAAAATTAACTAAGATTTTAATCTTTTTCTTGCTGATTTTAGAAACGTTTTTAGGTGTGCTCTATTTAGATTCAAAAAACGGAAGTGAGTTATCCGCTATAGGCGGTTTCTTATTATTAAATTTCTTTTGGTTATTAGTTTCTTGGAAGCTTCTAAGTGGGAAAATTGTTTCATCGTTTTTCTTTATTATAATATTTTTATATATTTTGCATTTTGGACAAGTTATTATTGACGGTGTTTTTCCTTATTATACATATGATTATTTGGATTATGTGCAAGTTTATATGAGAGATTATGCCTTACGCCAAAAGACGATAATGGTGTGTTTTTTGTGTATAAATTTGTTGTTTTTAGGAGGAGCAATTGAACAGACTTTTTTAAATGGGAAAGAGAAAGAAAATGTTGCTTTAAATTGCTCTTGTTTGTACCGAACAAGCATAAAAATAATCTTTATTATTTCGTTTGTATTCCGCTTTCTATTGGATTGTGTGCAATTGTATAAAGCAATCTACGAAGGGTATAGCGGAGCAATTGGAGTTTCAGTTTCTGGTGTTTTTTCTGCTATTGCAGGAATGTGGTATGCGATAGTTCCCTTAATGTATTTATGTGTTTCCAACTCCAAAAAGAAAAAATTTGTCTTGATGTGCGTGTTTTATATGGCGGTTACAATGTTGTCAGGAAATCGTGGACATCAATTTACGTCAATCCTAATGTTAGTGGTTGTAATAATCACAAATAGCAAAAAAAAGATTGGTTTTTTTCAACTTTTAAAGTATTTGTTCTGGGGCTATATTTCAATGTGTTTTTTGGACATTGTTTTCGCAATGAGAACATTTGGCATTAATTATTTTTTTGATAATTTTTTCGAATGTATCTCTGGTTCATTAAAAGCGAATATAATATTGGAAACACTTGGAACGTTTGGCGAAACCATTTATACTCCATATTTAACAATTGCCGGGTATGGTACAAATTTTCAGCCTTTTTTTGGTGAATGCTTTTTTAAGAGTATTGTTTCAATTATTCCAGATGTTTTCGGCGTTTTTACAGATGTTAATAATGCTGCAATTTTTGCTAAAAATTTGGGGACACAAAATGCAATCGGCGGTTCTTTTGTCGGTGAATTATATTACAATTTTGGCGAATTATATCCTGTGTTTGCTGTTGCGTTCGGAATGCTGTTTGCAAAAATATCAAGAAACATAGAAAGAAAAATAAAACAAAGGAATATTGCCGGTTTGTGGTTTGATATTCCGTGTATGACCTATTTATTTTGGTTGATGCGTGATTGTGTCGGAAATTTTGTGAGACCTATCGTATGGTTTGTTTTATTATACTATTTAACGAATTTGCTTCTCAAAAATAAAAATAGGAATTATAGAAAAATATGATTAAATTTAGTGTAGTAATTCCCGTCTATAATGCTGAAGCATATATTGAAGAATGTGTTATGTCTTTTGTTAATCAAATCAAGGGAAGTTATACGTTTGAAGCGATTTTGGTTGATGACGGATCAACAGATAGCAGCTTGAAAATCTGTGAAAATTTGGCAATGACTCATCGATTTGTTAAAGTGATAAAGAAACAAAATGAGGGATGTGTTGTTGCTAGAAAAGCTGGCGTATTAGCTGCTCAAGGAGAGTATATCATTAATTGTGATTCTGATGATATTGTAAGAAATGATATGTTATTAAAAATCTCCGAAATATTAAAAGAACAAGATGTAGACTTCGTTCTGTTTGATTTGCAAAAAGTCAAAAATGGAGTATATGGGAAAATTGTCTCGCAACAATTTCTAAAAAGTGGGTTGTTTAATGTTTCAGAAGCGTTATCAACTGTTTGTAGATGTTCGACTTTTAATAGTATTGTTATTAAGTGCTGTAAAAAAGAGACAATAATTAAATGTTTTGAGGCGTGTGAAAATTTACAAGAAAACATAGGCGAAGACCTTCAGATTTCATCGAAGCTATTTTTGTTAGATATAAAAGGCTATTATCTTCCGGAATCGCTTTATTTTTATAGAGAAAACTGTAATAGTGTTACTCATACTTGTTCTAAATTAAAAGCAATTAAAGGCTTTCTCGTGTCGCACCATTTTATTTTTAATTTGCTAGAGACTAATAATGATAATTGTAATTTAGAGTACTTGTATGGATATGTGATTCGAGAAATTGTATATTTTTGGTTTCAATTTCTTAATGATTCCCATACGCCCAAAAGGGTAGTTGGTGAAACATATGAAACTATATTTGCAGATAAATTGGTTAAAGCCGCTAGTAAAAATTTAAAAATAGCAAAAGTTGCAACAAAGTATAAAATTGTTTACCGAATGTTACAAAAGAAGAGGTTTATGCTGATAAAACTGTTTGGGAAAAGGTTGTAATTGAATTGGAATTATTTGAGATAAAATATGAGAACTAAATTAGCGTTGATTAATTCGGTTTCGTCGCTTGTGTTGCAGATAGTGACGGTTATTTGTGGTTTTATCCTTCCACGCCTTTTATTGACTGCTTTTGGCTCTGAAGTCAATGGAGCGGTATCTTCAATAACTCAATTCTTGGGATATATTTCGCTTTTAGAAGTCGGCGTGGGTGGTGTGACGAGAGCTGCTCTCTACAAGCCATTAGCAGACGGTGATAGCAATAAAATTAGTGGTATTGTTAATGCCACGCAAGGCTTTTTTAGAAAAATTGCTTATGTATTTATAGTTTATGTAGTTGTATTAGCTTGCTCTTTTAAATTCATTTCGCATACGGAATTATCCTGGATTTTTACAGCTTCGCTTGTTGTGATAATTGCTGTAAGTACTTTCGGTCAATATTATTATGGCTTAAGCTATGCTGTTTTATTGAACGCCGATCAGAGAATATACATAAGTAATTGTATTCAAATAGGGACTGTACTACTTAATACAGGATTATCAGTTGTTTTATTGAAATTTGGGTGCGGTGTTCATATTGTGAAGCTTGTAAGTACAAGTGTTTATTTGTTGAGACCTATCTTGCTATATTGCATAGATAGAAAGAGATATAGGATAAATAGCAAGATTCCCGCAGATACAGTAGCACTCAAACAACGTTGGAGCGGTTTTGGGCATCATATTGCATATTATATCCACAACAATGTAGATGTTATGGTTGTGACTATCGTTTTGGGTTTGAAATTCTCTTCTGTATATGCGGTTTATAATATGGTGCTATCTGGGATATTAAATATTGTAAATTCCTTATCTGGTAGTAGCGAAGCAGCTTTTGGCGATATGATTGCTAAAAAAGAGCAAAAGAACTTACAAGATAACTTTCATATGATCGAAACACTTTCTTCTATGATAATAGTTATCTTTTTTTCAACAACCGGGCTGTTGATTACAGATTTTGTCAGAATATATACAAACGGAATAGATGATGTTAATTATATATTGCCTTTGTTTTCAATATTATTTGTAATTTCTCAGGCTTTGCATTGTATAAAACAAAACTATCATAATTTAGTTTTAGCGGCGGGGCATTATAAAGAAACGCAAATTGGAGCGTTTATAGAGGCGGGGAGCAATTTGGTTTTATCATTTTTATTGGCTTATTTAATTGGTCTACCCGGCATTATAATAGCAACGATTATAGCAACAGTATATAGAACTATAGATTATGTGATCTACTTAAAAAATCATATTTTGTTGAGAAGTTGCAAAGTTTTTCTTAGTCGGATTATCGTTAATATTTTTACTGCTGCGATTTCAGTTATAATTTGCAACTTGATTCATTTTGAGACTCCTATGGATTACTTGCATTGGGCGTTAAAAGCAATTCCCGTTTTTGCGATAACAACTGCTGTAACATTACTAATCAATTTAATTTTTTATAAGAAAGACATAATTAGAGGATGTAAAAAAATCTGTGGTGTTTTTACA
>CABUYS010000052.1 GCA_902495835.1 uncultured Oscillospiraceae bacterium
CCGCCATCGGGTATCACTTCATCATCTCTGAGTTTTACCGACTTTGTATTTTTATTCATTCCTCCTGATACTTTTTCGAATTCATTTTCGTTTAAATCTTTAACTTCATTTAAATTTTTATTTTCCATGTTTATCTCTCCTACCATTTTAATTTTTTATTTAAAAAGCAAGTGGATCTTGTGCATTTTTTCCATCTTTTTGTTCTGATTCTTTAAGTCGCCTTTTTTCCCAACAGCTTTTACAAATGCTTTCAGTCATCCACTCAGACCCACTCGGATGAAATTCAGTCCAAGTGTTTCCACATATTTTACACTTACGGTCAAACTTTTCCATAAATTCGAAGCCACTAGCAAAGCCACCGGATACTTCTTCAACCTAATTATCGCTTAATTTTTCAATTTTATTTAAATTTTTATCATCCATGTTTATTCCTCCTTATTTTTTAATATTTTCACTAAACTATTTATCAACGTCTAGAATATTCGAAAAGCGACACATAACACTCTTTACAAAGTCCATGCTTTTCCGGTTTAATCCATCTAATTTTTTCCTTAAAACTGTCTTTAAACTTATCCCACGTACTAGGATACCAAACTTCTTCCGTATTCACACCTAAAAGTACGCTGTCCATGATGACTTTTACATAACACGGTAAACTTTATCCCCGAAATAAGTTCCGATATCTTTCCACCGGACACCTTTTCAATTTCGTTTTCTTTTAAACTTCTAATTTTATCTTCGTTTAACTTTTTATTTTCTTTTCCCATACTTATCCCTCTTATCTTATTTTAATTCTTAGTCTCGGTAACAGTCGGTCTTTGTTTGGTTTCTTTTAATTCTTGTCTTGATTTTTTCATTCTATCCAACATATTGCGACCTGCTCGACAGTCGTCACATATCGGAATCCCATTAAATAACCCACAGACCGTCATTGGTTGGTGACAATAATCGCACGTAACTTCGTGTTTTTCATAATAAATTTTCGGCAAATTTGAGGCAAAGTCTTCAATCGCTTTTTTAATCCGCTCATCACGTGAAGTATCAGCTCCTCCGGCTACTTCATTGACTTCGTTTTCGTTTAAATCGTTAACTTTATTTTTGTTTTCCATATTTATCTCTCCTCAATTTTAATTTTTTGTTTCGGGGGCAGTCGGTGTTTGTGTGGCTTTTCCATTTTTTGTTTCAAATTCGTCAGTATCTTTAGTAATAACATGAGCTGATCCACATTTTGGGCATCTATAACGCTCAAGACCACCATAGGGCTTCCACCCATCGGAAGATTTACGGCATTCATAACAAAAAATTTTTACTTTGCGACGTGGCGGCAATTTTGAGACAAGGTCTTCAATCGCTTTTTTAATCTCATCACGTGAAGTATCAGCTCCTCCAGCTACTTCATTGACTTCTTTTTCGTTTAAATTTTTAACTTCATTTTCGTTTCCCATGTTTATTCCTCCTTAATTTTAATTTTTGATGTTGAATAAAATTAATGTATTACCTATTTGTTGATTTTTCTACTTCTTTTAGAAATTCTTTCACATCCACTTTAAATTTTTGATTTTTTTGTTCTAATTCTTCATACCGTTTACGGCGACATTCATGGCACATGGGTGGGCAACCTGTCATTCCATGCCTAAGCTCATCCATTGGATTAACATATTTTTTAAATTCTCTTTTACATTTATAGCAAACAGACTTAATATAATAACCTTTTTCGCGAACCAAAGGACCAATTCCTCCCGTTACTTTTTCAACTTCATTATTGTCTAAACTTTCAACTTTGTTTTCATTTTCCATGTTTATCCCTCCTATCATTTTAATTTTTGTTTCGGGAACAATCTGGGGCTATTTGGTTTTTTCATTTTTTGTTTCAATTTCTTTAGTATGTTCAATACTAATAGGACCTAATTTACATATTGGGCATACAATACGTCCCATAAAATTAGAGGAGATCCACATCTCAGAAGATTTACGGCATCTATGACAAAAAATTTTTACTTTGTGACGTGGCGGCATTTTTGAGACAAATTCTTCAATCGCTTTTTTAATCTGCTCATCACGTGAAGTATCAGCTCCTCCAGCTACTTTTTCTACTTCATTTTCATTTAATTTCTCGTTTTCCATATTTATTTCTCCTCGATTTTAATTTTTTGTTTCAAGTAAAATAGGATTTTGTATTACTTTTTTATATTTTGATACCTCGGGCTTTACACCTTTGTTGCGACATTCATAACAATATGGGTTACGATCATGGTCTTCAAGGTGTGTCCAAAATGCTTTTCCGCATTTTATACATTTATGTTTTTCTAAACGTATACACTCTTCTACTCCTCCCGCTACTTCTCCTAATTTTTCTCCTTCTACTTTTTCAAAATTGTCCATAAATTTTCCTCCTTTAAACAAAAAAGTATAATCTTTAACCATGTTAAAGATTATACCCATACTATTACTATTTTTATAGAAAGTCAACTATTTTTTGAGAATTTCTATTAATTTTTTCTCTATTATTAACGCATCGCCTTTTCCTCTTGTCGATTTCATCACGTATCCGAGCATGGCTTTGAGTGCTTTTTCTTTTCCGGCAAGATAATCTTTTACCGCAGATTCGTTCTTATCTATCGCTTCTCGGCAAAGAGCTTCAATTTCTTCGTCAGAAATGCCTTTCATATCGCTTTCTGATATGAATTCAGTGACATCTTTTCCGCTCTCGAGCATCTTTGAAAATGCTTTTTTGGCAAGATTCATGTTAACTTTTCCGTCTTCTATCAACTCTACAAGCCTGTGAAGCTGCTCGGGAGAAGTCAAAATTTCAAATTTTTCGCGTTCTGCTTCGGTTTCTATGTTTCTAAAAATCTGACCGATTATGAAATTTGAAACTGTTTTTGGATTTTTAAGCCCTTTGGAAGCAACTTCGAAAAAGTCCGAAACGTTTTTGTATTTAACTATCAAAAGTGCATCTTTTTCAGGTATTCCGAATTCGTTTGTGTATCTTTTAAACCTATTTATCGGAAGTTCGGGAAGAGTTTTTCTTATCTCTTCAACATATGACTCACTCAAATTGATTTCAACCAAATCAGGGTCGCCAAAATAACGATAATCTTGAGCGTCTTCTTTGCTTCTCATGCTTTCCGTGGAATTAGTTCCTTCAACGTAGCGAAGAGTTTGCTGAATAACCTTTTCTCCGCTCTCTATTACAGCAACGTGACGTTTATATTCGTAATCAATGGCCTTGGTCATAAATGTGATTGAATTCATGTTTTTTATTTCTGTACGAGTTCCCAAAACACTGGAACCTTGGGGTTTAACGGATACATTTACGTCGCAACGCATGGAACCTTCCTGCATTCTACAGTCTGAAACACCAATATATCGCATTATCATCTGAAGTTTTTCAACGTATTCTCTTGCTTCTTCGGAAGAACTAATATCGGGTTCGGTTACTATTTCCAAAAGCGGAACTCCTCCGCGGTTATAGTCAACATAAACGTCTCCCGCTTTATGAACAAGTTTACCTGCGTCCTCTTCCATGTGAATTTGGTGAATTCTTATTTTCTTACCGCTGTTTAATTCGACATATCCGTTTTTGCATATGGGACTGTAAAATTGAGAAATTTGATACGCTTTGGAAAGGTCGGGATAAACGTAGTTTTTTCTATCCATTTTGGATTTAAGATTTATTGTACAGTTAAGTGCAAGTCCCGCTTTTATCGCAAAATTTACAACCTCACGATTAAGTTTGGGAAGAGTTCCGGGCAAACCTATACAAATCGGACAGCAGTTGGTATTCGGTTCCGAACCGAAAGCATTTTTGCAACTGCAAAAAATTTTGGTTTTTGTAAGAAGCTCGACATGAGTTTCCAATCCGACAACTAAATCATAACTCATAATCTTACCCCCATCTCTACGCATTTATTGTTTTTGTAATCAGTAAATATTTCATATTTGTGAGCTACATTTAAGAGCTTTGATTCGCTGAATTTCGGTCCTAAAATCTGCATTCCTATCGGCAGACCTTTTGAATCAAATCCACACGGAACGGAAATTCCCGGGATTCCTACAGTATTCACGGGAACGGTACATATATCGGCAAGATATATTTCCTGAGGATTGCTGAATTTTTTATTGCATTCGAAAGCCGTGACAGGCGATGTCGGAGTTACTAAAACATCATACTTCTCAAAAGCTCTTTCAAAGGCTTTTATTATTACGGCTCTTAAATTTTGAGCTTTTTTATAGTATGCATCGTAGTAACCCGAGCTTAAAACGTAGTTTCCGAGAAGTATTCTTCTTTTTACTTCCTGACCAAAACCCTCACTTCTCGTTTTGCATATCATTTCGTTTATATCTTTGTAATGCTTTGTTCTGTAACCGTATCTTACGCCGTCAAACCGAGCTAAATTTGAAGCAGCTTCGGCACATGCCAAAATGTAATAAACAGGAAGAGAATATTTAACTTCAGGGAAATCAAAATACTCAACGGTCGCACCCATTGACTCATACACTTTAATTGCTTCTTCAACAGATGACTTTATTTCTTCGTCCACTCCGTCGTAATATTCTTTCGGAATGCCTATTTTAAGCCCTTTAATGTCGTTATTTATATTTTCAAAAGTATTCATTTTTACATTTGGATTCGAGGTAGAATCATGAAAATCATAACCTGAAATCGCATCAAAAACCAGTGACACATCTTCGGCCGTCTGACCAAGAGGCCCTACTTGGTCAAATCCAGAAGCGTATGCTATTACACCGTATCTTGATACCGCTCCGTACGTGGGTTTAAGTCCTACAATTCCGCAAAATGATGCGGGCTGGCGAACCGAACCGCCTGTATCTGTTCCTAAGGCATAAGCTGCGATATTTCCCGCTACCGCAGAAGCCGAACCGCCTGAACTTCCGCCTGAAACATGATTTGTATTATGCGGATTTTTAGCTCCTCCGATACAAGAATTTTCACACGAAGAACCCATTGCAAATTCATCCATATTGAGCTTTCCGAGCAGTACCGCTCCTTTTTGTTGAAGCTTTTCCCACACGGTTGCATTAAATATAGGTTTATAGCCTGCCAATATTTTGGAACAGCATGTGGTTTCTATGCCGTTTGTTGAAATGATATCTTTTAGCGCCATTGGTACGCCTTCAAGAAAATCAAGCTCTTCGCCCGAACTTATTTTTTTATCCGTCTTTTCGGCGGCTTTCAGAGCTTCGTCTTCACAAACCGTAACGTAGGCATTGAGATTGCTTTTTTTTATTTCGCTTAAATATTTTTCTGTCAATTCTTTACAGGAAATTTCTTTATCCGAAAGCATACTTTTTATACGCTTTATTATTCCTCTTTTGGAATCGTTCATTAATGTTCAAGCCTCCCTAAAACACGTAAAGAAAAATTTTACGCACATTTAATTGTATTTTTTAATGTAAAAATATCCGTCTTTTCCGCCGTCGACATTCTCCAAAATTTTATTTTGAGGGTAAGATTCTTTTATTTCATCGTCCCTAAGAGCGTTGGAAAGACCGTTTATATTAGGTGTTTCGCAAAAATCAAGATTCATCTCATTTATTTGATTTGCAAAATTAATCATTCCGTCCATTTCTTTCATGGCATCTTCAATTTCGTCTTCGCTAAGGTACAGCTTGGAAAGATTGGCTAAATTCAACATTTCCTCACGGCTAATCACTTTTATCACCTCCCTAGTCTCTTATTTTTATGTGAACTTCACGAAGTTGTTGTTCGGTTACTTCGTTCGGAGAGCCCAGCATTACGTCTTGTGCATTGCTGTTCATCGGGAACGCTATTATTTCACGTATGTTTTCTTCGTCGGTCAAAAGCATTATCATTCTATCCACTCCCGGAGCCATACCTGCGTGAGGCGGTGCACCAAATTTAAATGCGTTATAGAGAGCACCGAATTTTTCTTTTATGGTATCTTCTCCGTAACCTGCTATTTCGAAAGCTTTGAGCATTATTTCGGGGTCGTGATTTCTTACTGCTCCCGAAGAAAGCTCTATTCCGTTGCAAACAAGGTCATATTGATATGCTAAAATATCCAAAGGATTTTTATTCAAAAGAGCGTCAAGTCCGCCTTGCGGCATTGAGAAGGGATTATGCGTAAATATTGTATTTCCTGTTTCTTCGTCTTCTTCATACATCGGGAAATCAACGACAAAACAAAAATCAAATCTGCTATTGTCTATCAAATCCAAACGTTTTCCGAGTTCTGAACGAATTTTTCCCGCAAATTTAGGTGCTTCCTTTTTAGAATCGGCAATAAAGTAAACAACACAGCCGGGTTTTATTTCTGAACGTTCGGATAAAATCTCTCGTTTTTCATCTGGAATAAATTTGTTTATCGGCCCCGTAAATTCTCCATTTTCGGTAACTTTTATATATCCAAGACCTTTCATACCTATTTCAAGGGCATAATCATTCATTTTATCGAAAAATTTACGTGGCTGTGAAGAGCATCCTTCAACAGTAATCGCTCTTACGGTTTTTCCTTCAAACGCGGCAAATCCGGAACCTTCAAATACATCACTGACATCTACTATTTTAAGCGGGTTTCTAAGGTCGGGTTTATCCGTTCCATAGGTTAGCATTGCGTCTGCGTAAGTTATACGTCTGAAAGGTTTCGGAGAAACTTTTTTATCGGAAAATTTAGTAAAAGTATCATATATTACATCTTCAGTAATAGCCAAAACGTCTTCTTGCGTTGCAAAAGACATCTCGTAATCCAATTGATAAAATTCCCCCGGAGAACGATCGGCTCTGGAATCTTCATCACGGAAGCACGGTGCTATTTGAAAATATTTATCAAATCCCGAAACCATCAAAAGCTGTTTGAAAATTTGCGGGGCTTGCGGCAAAGCATAAAATTTTCCGTGATGTTTACGGCTCGGAATAAGATAATCTCGTGCACCTTCTGGAGATGAAGCCGACAAAATAGGTGTTTGAATTTCGGTAAATCCCATTTCATGCATTTTGTTTCTTAAAAAATAAAGTATCTCTGAGCGAAGTTGTATTCTCGAATGCAAGTCCTTGTTACGCAAATCAAGAAAACGGTATTTAAGACGTAATTCTTCTTTGGTATCGGTAGAACTCGTAATTTCAAAAGGAAGCAATTCGCGGGATTTACTTATGAGTTTTAATTCCTCGCATTTTATCTCCACGAAACCTGTTTTAAGTTTTGGATTAACGTTCTCTTCTGAACGCTTCAAAACTTCACCGTACACAGAGATTACAGCTTCTTTCGAAATATTTTTAATCATTTCGTCGTCATGTACGACTATTTGGACGTTTCCATAGTGATCCCTAAGGTCAACAAAAGTTATTCCTCCGTGGTCACGTATGTTTTCAACCCATCCGGCAACCCGTATTTTCTTTCCGACACTTTCTTCTGTAACATTTCCACAGTATTGACTGCGATATTCATTTTCACAAAACATAAATAAGCCGGTCCTTTCCAATTTTTATTTATAAAAGTTGTTAAACTTGATTCAACACATTCACAGGTTATTATACCATTATCAATTCTTATCTTTCAACTACGTTATTTCGACATGCATTTTTTACATATTATTTCAACCATTATTAACAATACTGTAATTATTTACAAACTTGGTTATAAATTGTTGATTTCTTGTAATTTTTTGTTACAATATATTTAAGAAGAGAAATTTTTAACACGCAAAGAACAAATAATTAAGTTAAAATTTCTACAGGAGGCAATTTTATTTTATGGTTCTAAAAAATTCAGAACAAAAAATAAATTCAAAAAAATCAGATTTTCTAAAAAAAATAGTTAAAAAAAGTATATTTCCCATTTCAACCATTGCTTTGTTTGCAGTTACAGTATGTTATTGGAACAACCAAAATTACGGACTGGCTCTTGAATATCAAGGTCAAACGGTAGTTACGATGTCAAACGACAAAGTATACGAACAAGCCAACCAAATGATTATTGACCAGCTTAATTCGGAAGACAAATCCAAAATCGAAACTTCCAAATCAACACTAAAAATAACCCCTGTTTCGAAATCCGAATGCTGTGAATCACCAGTTCAAATTAAAGATAAAATAATAGAGCAGTCTCAGGAAATAATTAACGAAGGTTACGGCGTTTACGTAAACAAAAAATTAGTCGCCGTCGGAAGCAGCGAAAATGAAATCAACGGCTTACTTCAAGAAGTCATAAACGAAGCAAAATCCCAAAATCCCGACTGCGAAGTTGAATTCGCAGACAAAGTGGAAGTAATAAAAGGCTTGTTTTCGCCTGAGAAAATACAAAAACCGGAAGACGTAAAAAATATTTTGAAAAAAGGAATCGTTAAATCCATAGATTACACCGTGACCGATGAAGATACCGTCGTCGGAATAGCGGAAAGATTCGGAATTACTCCCGAAAAACTCTTATCAGACAATGATGCGGAAGAATCCGATATCGCAGTCGGTGACAAATTGAAAATCAAAGTGACCGAAAAAGTTTTTAAATTGAAAATATTCAAAATAATCACAGAAGAAAGAGATATTCCTTATACTTCCGAAGAAACTCAAGATGACTCCAAGGAAATTTCGTTTAAGGAAGTCACTCAAGAAGGCAAAAATGGCAAGGAAACATTTAAATACAGAGTTGAATACTCAAACGGCAAAGAAGTGTTACGCGAAGAAATCGAACACACATTAACAGAAGAACCTATTGCCGAAAAAGTTACGGTAGGAACAAAAAAGCCTCCGAAAAAAAGTGAATTCATCTGGCCTGTACCTTTCACCAAGAAGATAACCAGCCCATACGGAAACCGTGAAGGTGGATTTCACAAGGGTATAGACATTGCTTGCGCCGGAGTTTTGGGAACTAATATAATTGCTTCCGAAGGCGGTAAAGTTATTGTAGCAAGCTACGGAAGCACAGGATACGGAAATTACGTAATAATAGACCACGGCAACGGAAAACAAACTGTTTATGGCCACTGCCAAAAATTATTCGTCAAGAACGGTCAGAAAGTCTCTCAAGGAGAAGTTATAGGAACTGTAGGTTCTACAGGAGATTCAACAGGCCCTCATCTTCATTTTGAAATAAAAATTAACGGTCAGGCTAAAAACCCGCAACAATATGTTTAA
>CABUYS010000053.1 GCA_902495835.1 uncultured Oscillospiraceae bacterium
ACAAAATTATAGTTGTAATTGCAGATATTCCGTAAATATTCAAGAGTCAATTCCCTCCATTTTATTATGTGTTCCTTGATTATGATGCCGCATCTTTTAAAAAATGCGGCGTTATGCAATTGTTTTTTCTTTATGGATAAATCCTACCGTAACGGTTGTGCCTGGGGGTACTTCGGTTCCTTCAGGTATGCTTTGAGTAGCCGCAACAACGGATGAATCCGTTAAATTGGCTCCCGAGAGCTTAATATTAAGATTTGCCGAAATCACCGCTTTATTTGCCTCAAATATTGAAAGACCAATTAATTTGGGAACTTTTACGGTTGATGATTTGCTTTCATTGTCTGTGTAAAGCACTATTGTTCCGTCTTTCGGAATTTGTGCCGAAGATTCGGGGAGCTGAGATATTACTGTTTCTCCGCTTCCTATGACTATTGGCTTGAGAGATTCGTTTACTGCTGCTGTTTTAGCTTCTCCGACGGTTTTTCCTACGAGGTCAGGAGCTTTGGCATCAAGAGTTTTAAGTTCTTCTTCTGTGTAGATTTTTTCAATTCCCATGTACGGAAGTATATCTTGCATTGCTTTTGCAAAAACAGGAGCGGCAACGACATTTCCGTAATAATAATCGCCTTTTGGAGTGTCAAAAAATACAAGCATTGCTATTTTTGGGTCGTCTGCAGGGGCAAATCCGCAAAAAGATGAAATATAGTCTTTTTGACCCGGAGTGCTTAATCCTATTTTTTCCGAAGTACCTGTTTTTCCCGCTACTCGGTACCCGGGGACGTACGCGTTTTTTGCTGCTCCGCTTACTGCGTTTTCGTGCAGCATCGCTGTAACTCTTTTTGCTGTTTTTTCGGAAATAGCCTTTCTCTTTATTACAGGCTCTACGGTTTTAACAATATTTCCGTCGCTGTCGAGTATTTCCTTTACCATATGAGGTTGAACAACATTTCCTCCGTTGGCTATTGTTGCTGCCGCAGTAATCATTTGAATCGGTGTTATACCGAAATTTTGACCCATTGACGCAACAGCCAAATCCGTGAGACTCATGCTTCCGTCGGCGTTAAAGAAGATATCTCCCGATTCTCCGGGTAAATCTATGTTTGTTTTGTTGTGAAAACCAAAAGTTTTGTAGAAATTGAAAAAATGTTCCGCACCTATTCTTTGGCCTATTGTAATAAAAGCAGGGTTGCATGAATGGCAAAGTGCTTCTACTAAATTTTGAGTCCCGTGCCCGCTTCTTTTGTGGCATCGTATTGTTTGACCGCCCTCGCATGCTTTTATGGAACCGTTGCAGTGAAATGTGGATTGCTCATTTATAACGTCAAGTTCAAGTCCCATTGCGGCGGTGACCATTTTGAAAACCGAACCTGGGTAATACGTATCACTTACAGCTTTGTTACGCCATTGCCGACTTAAAGCTTCGTTTTTGGCTTTCGATTTTTCTTCTTCAGGTAAAGAATCGATGCGAGCTTGTTCTTCGGGGTCGGCTATTTTGAAAGGTTCGTTTGGGTCGAAGTCCCCTTTAACGGCCATTCCGAGTATTTCGCCTGTTTTGACATCCATAGCTATTGCTGCGGCTCTGTTTTTTACTTTGTTGTTTATTACGCCTTCTTCAAGGTTTTTTTCCATGAAATGTTGAATTGTCTCGTCTATGCAAAGTTTGAGACTTTGCCCCGGTTTTGGAGCTATCATCTGTTCGTAGTCAAAAGGCATTTCGGTACCTATTGCGTTTTTTGCGGTTAAAATTCTTCCCGGTTCGCCCCTGAGCGTTTTATCATAATAAGCTTCTATTCCCGCAAGGCCTTGACTGTCTGCTCCCGTAAAACCTATAACAGGAGCGGCAAAACTTCCGCAAGGGTAGTATCGCTTATAATCTTCTATTAGCCTTATTCCACTGGCAATTTTATTTTTTGTTTTGAATTCAATTATTTTGTCTTTTGTGTCGCTGTCAACTTTTTTCTTTATTATGGTGTAGCATGATTTTTTTTTGGCAAGTTCTAAAAGTTTACCTTTGTCTATATCCAAAATTTCATGCATACCTTGGCAAATAAGTTCTTTTTTTTCTTCGGTATTTATGTACGCAGGCTCAAGTACAACTGTCCAAACCGTAGCACTTTGGGCAAGAGGTTTCATGTTACGGTCGTAAATGGTACCGCGCTGAGCATTTATTTTAGTATCAGCCATTTGCTGACTTGAAGCCATTTGTTGAAGATATTCTCCTTGAACAAGTTGAAGGTTTATTAATCTAAAAATAAGGATCGCAAAACAGAAAAACACTAAAAATCCAAGTACCACCAATGACCTTCGCCACATCCTGACAGTAGTTCCCTTTGCCAAAAATTTCACACTCCATATATTTATAAACTTTGTTTTTTTACCCATATTTATTGTTATATATTTTAATACTTATTTGTTCGTTAAACAAGTTATTACATTTATAAAATTAATGTTTGCGTGAAATTTTAAATCCGAAACAGATTTGAATAAAAATATAAATATTTATCAAAAAAGTATTGAATTTAACTAAATAAATATTTATAATGGTGCATATCATGTTTTTTGGTGCGTTGCTTGTAATTAAATTTTTAGGAGAGTGATATTTGTGCCAGTTATTGTTATAAACGGAAATGATTTTGGAAAAATTCAAAAACTTCTTGACAAAAAAATATATAGATGTCAAAATACTAAAAAAATTGGACCAATCAAACTTAAACCCCATACGGAAGCTATTTATAAGTTTATACAAGAAGTTTTGGAGTTAATTTTGAGTTTTGAAGTGAATAATCCATCAAAAGAATTAAGTAAAGTTTTAGGAATTTTTAATAATGCCTATCTTGTAAAACTCAAAGATGAAAGAAAATCTTACAAACGTGAAAAGAAATCTGACAATTCAATAAAAATAAATTACGTAAATCTTTTAAGAGATACTGCTATAAAATTAAACGGATTAGCGGAAATAGTAGGGGCTAATAGATTTAAAAAATCAATAAAAAATTCGATTAATGATTGCAATTCAATTTCAAAAAATGAAATTGATAATTCTAAAAACGTATTTACCGAATTGAGTGAACGTTACAAAGACATTGTGCAGAATGTAAAAAAATATCTTGGAGACATACACGAAGATAAATATGAAAGACATCGTAAAGCTGTGGGAGCTGTGAAAATTGATAATGCTGTGGAAGCTTTGAGTATTTGTGGACATTGGTTTCAACTCGGAGAGTTTAACCATATTGCAAAATATTATAAAGATAATTTTCCTGATGGATGGAATCTTAGTTTGACTACCATACCTCTGGCTCAGGGAGCTAGTCGTCAAAGGATGTTCATAGATGGTCTTGTTAAAGGAATTTCAAACTGCGCTAGTTTATCTAATCGAGAAAATATAATTTTTCTCGAAGGTATAATTAAAGAAACAGAAAATTACGCATTATTTAGTAACGACAAATTTGACGAACTGTTGGAAATTGCTAAAGAAGCACTTAGAATATGTAATAAAATTAATACATCTGAAATGGAAAAAAATGAAAAAGAAGATAATTTTGGAAACAGTCGTCGCGATTTAAGAGCTATGATTGATGCAATAAATAAAGGGGAAATAGAGAATGGTAATTTTTTTAGAGCAAAAAAATCACCAAATCAATCAGTGGTTGAAAAATTAAATGAATTACGTGAGAAATCAAAGATTTTGTCTGAGAGTATTTTAAGTAATTTGAAAAATTTTAATATTGCTACAGGATTTGGTATTGATAAACAAGAAAGGGAGGCAGCGGATGTGTTTGAAGCATTAAAAAGTAATTATTAGCAATTAAAAAATTAATTCATATGTATTTATTAATAAAATCAGCATTACTATTGACAAACCAAACTAAAAAATGTTAGAATTAATCGTTGCATGAAAAGTCATGCAGCGATTAATTGTACTTAGGGAGGTGTAGTATGCCAACATTTAACCAATTAGTTCGTATGGGAAGAAAAAGCCACGAGAAAAAAGCAAAAGCTCCTGCTCTTTTGAAAGGATGGAACTCCAAAAAGCGTGAAGCTATCAATCAGAATTCTCCGCAAAAAAGAGGAGTTTGCACTGCAGTTAAGACAGCAACCCCTAAAAAACCTAACTCAGCACTCAGAAAAATTGCAAGGGTTCGTTTGTCCAACGGATTTGAAGTGACTTCATACATTCCCGGAATCGGACACAATTTACAGGAACACAGCGTTGTTTTGATTCGCGGAGGACGTGTAAAGGACTTGCCCGGTGTGCGTTATCACATTATAAGAGGTACCCTTGACGCTCAAGGCGTTGCAAAACGTATGCAAGCTCGTTCCAAGTACGGCGCAAAACGTCCCAAAGCGGGCGCAGCCAAAAAATAAGGCTTAAAAGTAAATAATACAGCTTTGCATTAGTACAATGCAGAAGTGTTTTAATATATTTACACCTCTGTGTTGGCAAACGGAAGCTAAATTACTTTCGAGTACCTATGATATCATTTTTGTGAAGGAGGGAAGACACGTGCCAAGAAGAGGTGCAGTCCCAAAACGTGACGTTTTACAAGATCCGCTTTACGGTTCTAAACTTGTAACACGTCTCATTAATAATATTATGGTGGACGGAAAAAGAGGAGTAGCGCAAAGAATAGTCTACAAAGCTTTTGATATAGTTCACACAAAAACAGGAAGAGAACCTTTGGAAGTTTTTGAAGAAGCTATGGAAAACATAATGCCGAACCTCGAAGTTAAAGCAAGAAGGGTTGGCGGTGCGACTTATCAGGTTCCGATAGAGGTAAGAGCAGACAGAAGACAAACTCTCGGACTCAGATGGCTTACCAATTATTCCAGACTTCGTTCAGAAAGAACCATGGTTGAAAGACTTGCCGGCGAGATACTTGATGCTATCAACAGTGCCGGAGCAGCGGTTAAAAAACGCGAAGATACTCACAAAATGGCAGAAGCTAACAAGGCGTTTGCACATTACCGCTGGTAATATTTGCGGGATTTGATTGTTGACGTGGTATTAGACAATTTTGAAAATTGTTTTTATAAAATCGTTGACAATATTAAGGGAGTTGTAATTTGTGTTCGAATGGATTTGTGCAGTGGGCACATAGCTACTTTTAAGCTTTAATTTTTTTTCAGGCAGGTTTGATTGTAATTCTGCCGAAGATTGGCTAAACAGTAGTGAGATTTGCGAATCTTATGTTGGAAGCAGATACGGAAACTTTCTTGCGAAGTTTATTGAACGTGTTCATGAAAAAAGTTTTATAAAAAACGAATTCATGACGAAACTTTGTGAGGAATTTGAGTCAAATTTTCCTAAAGATTCATATGAAGAATTTTTTAAAGATGAATTTGTTTCTGCTTTTTTTGAATCACATGAAGATATCTCCTAATGTACAGTTTGCAACTTCCTTGTCGGATGTATAATAAAGGTGTAAAAAATAAAAATATTTTATAAAGAAAAGGAGGATATTATGCCAAGGAAAGTATCGCTCGATATGACTCGTAATATAGGTATTATGGCTCATATTGATGCGGGAAAAACAACAACTACCGAACGTATACTGTTTTATACCGGTATAAATCACAAAATCGGTGAAACTCACGACGGTGCCGCAACAATGGACTGGATGGTTCAAGAGCAAGAACGTGGTATAACGATAACTTCAGCCGCTACGACATGCTTTTGGAAAAATCATCGTATCAACATAATTGATACTCCGGGTCACGTTGACTTTACCGTTGAAGTTGAACGTTCTTTGAGAGTTCTTGACGGTTCCGTTACAGTACTTTGTGCAAAAGGCGGAGTTGAGCCTCAATCCGAAACCGTATGGCGTCAAGCTGATAAATACGGCGTTCCGAGAATGGCTTATGTCAACAAAATGGATATTATGGGAGCAGACTTCTATAATGTTGTAAAGATGATGAAAGAACGTCTTAAATGTAACGCAGTGCCGATTCAATTGCCGATTGGTTCTGAAGACACGTTTAAGGGAATTATAGATTTGCTGGAAATGAAAGCATATATCTATTATGATGATCTTGGAAAAGATATCCGTGTTGAAGAAATTCCGGAAGACATGAAAGAATTGGCAGAAAAATATCATGCGGACATGCTTGAGCATCTTGCTGAAGTTGACGAAGAGATAATGGAAAAATATCTCGAAGGCGAAGAAATTACAATAGACGAAATGAAGAGATGTATAAGGAAATCAACCATTAACAACACAATGGTTCCTGTGACTTGTGGTACTTCTTACAAAAACAAGGGTGTACAAAAACTTCTCGACGCTATAGTTGATTATATGCCTTCTCCTACCGATGTTCCGGCAATTAAAGGTGTAAACCCTGATACCGAAGAGGAAGAAGAACGTCCTTCATCAGACGAAGAGCCGTTTGCAGCTTTGGCATTTAAAATTGCAACCGACCCATTTGTAGGAAAACTTTGTTTCTTTAGGGTATACTCGGGTACAATCGAAGCAGGTTCAACCGTTTACAACTCTACAAAAGACAACAATGAAAGACTTGGACGTATTTTGCAGATGCATTCAAATCATAGGCAAGATATCGAAAAAGTTTATGCAGGAGATATAGCTGCAGCAGTAGGATTGAAAAACACCACCACAGGAGACACTCTCTGTGATGAAAAACATCCTATAATTCTTGAATCCATGGAATTCCCTGAACCTGTTATAAGGGTTGCTATAGAACCCAAAACAAAAGCAGGTCAGGAAAAAATGGGATTGGGACTTGCAAAACTTGCCGAAGAAGACCCGACATTTAAAGCTTATACAGATGAAGAAACAGGCCAAACCATCATCGCCGGTATGGGTGAGCTTCACTTGGAAATTATCGTAGACAGACTTTTACGTGAATTCAAAGTAGAAGCTACAGTCGGTAAACCGCAAGTTGCATATAAAGAAACAATTCGCAAGAGTGCGGATGTTGAAGAAAAATATGCCCGTCAGTCAGGCGGACGCGGTCAATACGGACATGTTAAAATTAAAATTGAACCTAATCCGACCAAAGGTTACGAATTTGTCAATGAAATCGTCGGCGGAGCTATTCCTAAGGAATACATTCCTGCTGTTGACAACGGTATACAAGGTGCTATGCTTTCGGGCGTATTGGCTGGATATAACGTAGTTGACGTAAAAGTAACGCTTTACGACGGTTCTTACCACGAAGTTGACTCTTCAGAAATGGCGTTTAAGATTGCCGGTTCAATGGCATTCAAATCCGCTATGAGAAAAGCTGACCCAGTTCTTCTCGAGCCTATAATGAAAGTAAGCGTTATAGTTCCTGAAGAGTACATGGGCGACGTTATCGGAGACATAAACTCACGCCGTGGTATGATTCAGGGAATGGAAGCTATTTCCGGAGCTCAAAGAATCAATGCTCAAGTTCCGCTTTCCGAAATGTTCGGTTATGCAACCGATATGCGTTCCAGAACACAGGGAAGAGGACAATACACTATGGAACCAAGCCATTATGCAGAAGTTCCGAAATCAGTTTCTGAACAGATTATTGCAGCTCATAAAAAAGACTAATCATTAATTTTTGGAGGGATGTTTTATGTGCCTTGAAGAAAATAAAGTAATCGATGAAAACCTAGAAAAAGTTTCAGGTGGAGCAATTTGGAAACCTCATTGTGCCAATTGCGGCAAAATGGTTTTAGGCGGTATCGGTATTATTCGTCTTAGTAAAAAAGGTTCAAAAAGTCCCTATTTTTGCACTGAATGTGCAGAAAGGTTTTTAAATAACGGAGAAGCTGTTATTGATCCGGGTTATGAAAAACTTTATCAAAAATATGAAAAGTCGATAAATGAGAAAACAGGTAAAATTATTTACGGTTGGAGAAAGATTAAGGATTAAAAAATAAAGTTATTTAATATTTCAATTCTGTAAATAATATTTAGTTGATTTTCAGTTGCATAACTGGTAGAATCCTATATAGCTGTAAAAAGCATAATATTTAAATAATTAGGGGAGGAAAATTTAAATGGCAAAAGCAAAATTTGAAAGAAATAAGCCACACGTAAACATTGGTACCATCGGTCACGTTGACCACGGTAAAACTACTCTCACAGCTGCTATTACAAAAGTTCTTAATCTCGAAGGCGACGCTGAATTCGTAGATTATGCTAACATTGATAAAGCACCTGAAGAAAGAGAACGCGGAATTACAATCAATACCGCACACGTTGAATATCAAACAGAAAAACGTCACTATGCTCACGTTGACTGCCCAGGCCACGCTGACTATGTTAAAAACATGATCACCGGTGCTGCACAAATGGACGGTGCTATCCTCGTTGTTTCAGCAGCAGACGGCCCGATGCCACAAACTCGTGAACACATCTTGCTTGCACGTCAGGTAGGCGTTCCCAGCATCGTAGTATTCATGAACAAAGTTGACCAAGTAGACGATGAAGAATTACTCGACCTCGTTGAAATGGAAATTCGTGACCTCTTAAATGAGTACGGTTTCCCCGGTGACGATACACCGATTATCAAAGGTTCAGCTCTTAAAGTTCTTGAATCCACTTCTAAAGATCCTTCAGCTCCGGAATACAAATGCATCCTCGACCTCATGAAGGCTGTTGATGAATTTGTTCCTACACCTGAAAGAAAAGCAGATCAACCGTTCTTAATGCCTGTTGAAGACGCATTCACAATCTCAGGACGCGGAACAGTTGCTACAGGAAGAGTGGAACGCGGACAACTCAGAATGAACGAAGAAGTTGAACTCGTAGGACTTACCGAAGAACGCAGAAAAGTTGTTGTAACAGGTATTGAAATGTTCAGAAAACTTCTTGATTACGCTGAAGCAGGAGATAACGTAGGTGTACTTCTCCGCGGCGTACAAAGAGAAGAAATTCAACGCGGTCAAGTTCTTGCTAAACCGGGAACAATCAATCC
>CABUYS010000054.1 GCA_902495835.1 uncultured Oscillospiraceae bacterium
GTGTTCGCGAAATTGAAAACATGGAAAAAAGAGAAGCTGAACGTAGTAATTCCCAAATAGATTTATCAGATTTTAAGAACGCATGCAAATCATTTGAAGAAGATGCCGTTAAATTGGCTAAACGTATGTTTTTAAAATTCAAGAATATAGAATTTACTGAACAGTCCATGTATTCATGGATACAACAAATCCAAGATGACGCAGAAAAGCTAAAAAAAGATTTTATACATGATAATAATCTTCATTATGACGAACGCGTTAAGGAATTAGCCGACGTCTATACAGATACATGCATTTCAGTGGCACTTTTAATAAATATTGATGACATTAGATTTTATATTTCTCGCAACAAAAAAGTAGATGATTTGCTTAACACCTATACAAAAGGTATTTGGGAAAAAATTATCCATCCTTTATCTGCAACAGCAGCTGCATTACCTGTGGCAACCATGGCTGCTTTTGTAATGGCTATGGCCATGTCCGTTTCGGCGTCAATAAGGGGCCGTGCACAGCGTTCTTCACTTGAAAAAGAAGAGAAAACCATGGCTTCAACAGCTTTAAGTATGGAAAAAATCTCAGACAATCCACCACGTGAAGTGGATCCTGTTTAAATCATGTTTTTGATTGTTTTATTTTGTGCTAGGTTAAAAAATTTTAAAAACAGTGGTGAGTTTGAATTTTCGTGTAGTGAGTAAATAATTTTTTATGAATGATATATAGTTTGTTGTTTTTTATCTGATATATATTTGTTTGGTTTGTTTTTGATTAAAATTTTAAAATATTTTGTAAAAAATAAAAATTATTTGATTTTTTAAATAAACTATATATAATATGATTTATAAGTACTTTGTTTTTGAGTAAATAATATATTTTTTAGAAAAGGATGATGATTATGCAAGAAATAGCAATACCTATACGTAACGAGTGGCCGGATGAACAAACATATAAAAAACTTGTTGTAGAACCACATATTACAATAACCAAAATGGGTGATAAAAATTTCACTAAAACTCATCTTCACAATAAAAAGCGTTCTTTGACCATAGAGTGTCTTAATGATTACGGAAACGCACTTGAAAAAACTATAAATCTTTTTGGAGATCCTAATACTAAAGATACTGTGATTAATTACTTTGAACAAAATAACTGTTCCGACACAGAAGAAGCTATACTCAGGAAAGAGACAAGTAATCTAATACGTGACTTTAGCAGAAACATAAAAGAGATGCGTGATATCTCACTTGAAAAACTTAACAAAGCTGAGGAAGAAGCTAATAACGAAAAAATTTTTACCAGAATGTCAAAAAAGAGAGATCTAGGAAAAGCAAGAAAAGCAGTAGAAAAAGCGTACAAAAACATGAAAGAAATTAAAATAAATATGAAAGAGAAAGGCAGAGAAAAAGGCATTTATTCCCCAAAAACAATAGCAAATTTTATAAAAAAAATATTTAATATTTTAAATGAGGCTCAAGAATTATTGAGTACACTTCTTGAGCAATACGAAGGCAACAGTTCACACTTAATAGACGGATATAAAGATCTAAGTACCAAAAAACTTAAAGATATGAAAAAAAAGTTAGAAAGTAATAACAGCAAAGAATCATTTGGTTGGAACATAGAAAATTTGGAAAAGGCATTTAAAGAAATTGACAGAGCCAGTTCCACAATGCAAAACCCAAAATCTAAAAAAGGCCGTAAAAATATAAGAAGTATTATTAAAGATGCAAATAGTAGGATCGATATATTCATAGCAGAAACAGCTAACAAATATTCAATAGAAAAAAATTTGAAACAATTTTTAAAAAATGCAAAGAATAATTTGATGGGCATAAACGAAGACACAGATGAATTAATTTCAAGGTTAGTACTATGGTTTCCTCTGGGAGTACGTGAAATGGCAAGAATTTATCTTACATTACTCATTGCTACTAAATTGGGACCTTTGTATGACAGTGTACGAGAAGTTTCAATATCCACGGAAAATTTTAATAATAGATTCAGCTCTTCAATTGAGGCAACTAGCATGTTGTCTATAGCAGGTGGTATAGCAACAACTTTAGGATTTGCCGGTATAGTAGGTGCCTTTTTGGCTGCAACCATCGGATATGCAATAATCGGAGCTATAAGAGCTGTAAATGCAGGGTCAGATTTAGATGATAGTGAAAGAGCTTTGGAAGAAACTATCAACTGGACAAACCCGGAAACAAATCCATCACAATCAAAAGGCAAAGGCGATTTCGCAAACCTGCCAAATTCTATAACTGATACGCAGGTCATGGTAAATACATTGTTAACAGATGCAATTTCAACAGTGGATAAAGCTGAACGATTAAAAAAATTAAGTAGTAAACTTAAAGAAAAGGGAGCGTCAGCAGCAGCAGAGGAATTGTCAAAAGAAGCAGAGAAATTGCTCACAGAAGCAAACAAGAAAAGAGCTGAAGCCAGATCATTAAAAACCCCGTTAATTTCACAATTAACTAAAGACGTAAGCTATAGAATAAACGAGGTAAAAAATTTATATAAAGAATTGAGAGAAATAATTACAGCACTCTACAACTTTAAATTTGATGAAAAGCAAGACGCTATGGAACAAATAGAATCATTTATTAAGATGATGAAAAAAGAAGCAGATAACAGTAAAGATATAGGCATTGAAATAACGGCCGCGGAAAGTGTAATAGATCAAGCTAAAAAAGTCGGAGTGTATACAGAAGAACTAGAGAAAGCAGTAACATCATTGAAGAAAGCACAAAAAGAAGTATCTGCTAAGGCCACAAAGGTAAAAGAGTCATTACAAGAAACAATAAATGATGTGATAATTAGTAAATACAAGGCAATAAACGACGCAAGTTTTGAAACAGTTAATAAATTGCAAAAGTATGCACAATCACTTAATGATTATTCAAATGAATTAAAAAAAGAACAACCATCACAACCTCTGCAAAAGTTTGGAATAGAGGTAATACTTTCTGAAACAAAAAAACATAAACAAATTGTGTCTGACAAAAAAGAACAAGTAGATAATATGATACCAATGATTAATAATTTAACTGAGATTGGAATGGCTGACAAATTAGAGGTTATCCGACATTCAGCTCCTTTATCAAATGCCATAGAACAAGCATCTAGTGCAATGAATCGAGTAAAAGAAACAATGGTCAAAAAAGCATCCGACACAATAACCTCTTTAAAAACATCGAATACAAGTTTAAAAAATGAGTTAATACCTAATTTAAATGGTATAAAAGAAGAATTAAAAAAGGCTCCCCCATCTGCAGAGCTTAATGCTACATTAAAACGGTTTTATGAAATAAATGGAGCTTTACATGAAATGGATAATATAACATTTAATTCAGCGTTACCTTTGGTGATTGAAGCGAAAAAAATACAAGTGGAAATGAACGCAGAAGAATTGAAAGATTTGCCTGATGAATACAAAAAATTGAACAACTCACTTGAGAATGCAAAAACTCTGGTAAAAGAAATAGAAAAAATAATGCCACCAAAAGAACAACTACTTTTTGAAAAAAATGTAGAAATTGAGGTTTTGGAAAGCAAACTACACCGACTAGTAGAATCCAGACGGAAAGTTCTTCTTAAAAAATTAAAGAATTTGCTTAGTGAATACGGTACCGGAGAAGTAAAAATTGAGTTGTCGAGAAAGTTTGAAGAGATTAAAGAAACAGAAAAAGCAGATTTGCAAACATTAACAGAAAGGATAAACGTTATGGGGTCTTTTATTTATCGTTCATGTGAAAATGCGTGTGCTGCTGATAGAGCGGATCATAAGCCCTTTAACAAAGATGTGCCTCTAAAAGCGATAAATATACTCAAGCTCCTAAAAGAATTCCTTGCTAATATTGAAAAAGATTACCATATCAGAATGGAGCGTTATGAATTATTAAGTAGTCCACCATCTGGCGAACCATACTTCAAGGAATATATTTACGATGAAGAATATGCCAAAAAATTTCCTGATTTCTTGAGCAAATTCGATGGACACATTGAAAAAATATGGGATATAGATTCAGAGGCCTTGAAAGAAGACAAAGAAAAAGAGCTCAAAGAAAAACCAAAAGCTCTAGAAGATGCATGGCAAAATATCTTAAAACAATTGCAAGGATATATTGAAGGAATAAAATTATCAGCACCAAAAAAAGAAAACTGTATAACTTTTTTTAGAAAGAAACTGAAAAGTCGTATTGATGATGACTACAAAAAAATTTCTAGTCTCTATAAATTAATATTTGACGTACAAAATTTTATACTTTTTATCCAGTTAGATGCTAAATCTAATAAAAATAACGAAGGGTCTTTGGAAATTTTGAAAAAATTAGCAACTCAGGCAAACGAGTTACTTATCGCTCTAGGAGAAGATTTGCGTTACCGAGTAAAAATTGCATCCCAAAATGAACAAAAAGACCACGAGGAAAAAATTAAAAATCTAAAAGAATATTTAAAACAATCAGATGAAACCGTCCGATTAGTAAGTATTTTGCTTAAATTGTTAGATCAAAAAAAATATGATGAAATAAAATTTCAAAACGAAAGAACTAAATGTGTTGGTAGATTAAGATTGCTATTAGATGAAATGAAAAAAGATCACAAACAACAATATGAAAAATTAATTCCTATATCTGAAAAAATCCTTGAGATGAAAAATGATGATGAATCATTAATCGAGTCTGTATCAGATATGGAAAAGTTTGCGGAAGCTCTCTGTTCAGAATACGAGGATTACCATCCAACTGACGGAAATGATAAATTATCTTTTCTATCACACATAGAGGAACTGGTCCAAGAAGTGTTTAACCTATCTTCAACAATTAAAAGTGAATTAATTTTTAAAAAATTTATTATAAAAAGTATACCCGACAAAGATTTAACTGAGATTGATAAAAAAATAAAACAAATTGATCTCCTGAAACAACAGTTGTTTGATAAAAAGCTTAAAGTGCTTGGCGTGCTCGAAGGAAACCCCGACGAAGAATTCAAAAAAGCTGAAAAAGATCTCGAAACAATGCTCCACCAAAAAGAACTCGAAGAAGAACCCGAAGAAGAAGATCTCAGAAAACATCTCGGAGACACATCTAAAAAAAAATAAAAGTTAATGTAAGAGAGGTTTTTACTACATTAAAAAAATCATTAGCTGAGCCAGAATTACTTCAAAAAGTTAAGGAAATAGAAAACAATTGGTGGAGTCCGTGGAAGTTTTGGAAAAAACTTAAAACACATAATTTGTACGATTTGAAAGATTTGATAAAAGAACTAATAGGAGCTATTGACGAGAAAGCTGATGAAAAATACCGTTCTGCTACCAGTAACGTATCTTCTGTTGTAAATGAATTGAATAATTATTCTAGTGCAATCGCGAGCGCAAAAAAGTTATTAGGATGTGTTTATGATAAATTAAAAATTGTTGACCCAGAAGATGAATATGATCCAGCCAACGATTTTGATGAAGCAGATAAAAAAATTAAAAAAATAGAAGAATGGATTAAAAATCTGTCAACAGAAGATCCCCCAAAAAAACTAAACAATAGCCCTTATGAAGACGTTTTAACGGCTTTAAAGAAAAAATTAGCAGAATTGTCGAAGTTGGCCGAGTCCGCGAAGGCAGAAAAAGATGCGGAGAAAATATACCAAATATACAAAAAAGCACAGTCAATAATGGATTCGGCCGAAGTTATTTTTAAAAGACTTCCCAAAGAAAAATCTACTGATTCTGTAAAAACAAGCGCCCAAATCGAGGCCGCTGCCACTATGTATGCAATGGACGCATGTGTACGTGCTATTCGCATCTATGAAATTCGTTCTAGGGCAAAAGCGATAGATGATTCAGAATCTAAAAAAAGCCGTGAAGCAATGAAAATGTCAAGAGAAATAAAAGAATCTGCAGAAGAGGAAGCAAAAGACTATTCGAGTGTAGCGGCATATGCAGCGGCTGACGAGAGAGCAGATGCAATAGAAAAAGCAAGACATAATCTACATTTAGCAGAAACAGGTTACAAAAATGCCGAAGGAGCAGAGATGTTGGCAAAAGCAATTCATGCGGAATTTGAACTCATAAATACTGTCGCCGAAAGGGCTTTTACTCAAGCGAAAGCGTCAGAAAAAGCTGCACAAAATACCGCTTCGGCAAAGAATGATTCACAGGCAGAAAAGTATGCACAAGAGGCATCATTTGCAAAAAATCAAGTCGATGATTCATTATCAAAAGCAAGTCAACATTACGAACAAATAGAAGACTTGCAAGAAAATCTAAATGATATACCAAACAATTCGCCATCACTGACTCCAGAGGAATCAAAAATAATTTCGGAGATTAATAAAACATTTAAAAATTTGCTTAAGCTTAAAACTGATGCAGATATCGAAGCATACAAAGTGCAATTTAATTTCGAAAACGCATTACACTCAGAAAATGCACTCCAAGCAGAAGAAGCGTTAACGCAGGCAAAAAAAGCTTGTTCAGAAGTTGAAAAATATGAAAAGCAATCAGAAGAATTGACAAGAAACGCAAATGATATGTTGGATTATGCTGCTAAATCATGGAGTTTCCAAAGTACAGGTATGATTCAGATAACAGTAGCCAAAATATCGGCTACAGCCAAAAAAATAAAAGATGCAGTCGAATTTTCAAAATCAAGATTGCAAAAAATAGAATCAATTTTAGCCTCAAAAAAGGAATCAAAATAGCTTTTTAAACTTAAAGAAATAAGCATCCACCCGCTATGCGGGTGGTATTTCCTTTTCATAATAATACTAGCAAATCATAAGTGGCTTACTTGCCGGCTCGGCAACCATACACTTGTTACTTTTTATCATTAAAATGGTCTTTGGTGTCTAGTGAACTTAACTAGTTAATTTTTCTATCTTATCTTAACAGATCTATGTTATTTATACATAATAACCTTTGTGCAAAAAATCGCTACTATTCTACGAAACTTTCATGTTTACAAACATTTAAAATATATGAAACTGTTTTTATTGTTATGTGATAAGTTTTATGTCATTCACTTTGAATATACTTCTCTTGATAGACTCTTTAGCAGTTTCCTAACTGTTATTATTTCTACGTCAAAAGGAGCTTTTATTACGTTCTTTACACCACTTAAATTAAACTTCACCGAACCCCGCAGTCTTTAGCGGGATTTCATACGCACAAAAACCACAGTTTTGATTTTCCATAAACACTCACTATACTATTGGAATCAGCTATAACTGTGGTTTTTATTTTTTCGAAATTCATTTTCTAATCTTAAAAATTTTATTACACAAATAAATATTATTTAATTGGCGGTATTAAAAGCGCCTGCCCTACTCTTAAATTTCCGTTTTTTAAATTGTTTGCCCGCATTATTTCTGTATATCTGTTACCGTTACCTAGGTGATTTTGTGCAATTTTCCAGAGCGTATCCCCTTTTTGAACTGTATAATATTCGGGGCTATTGTGCTGCTCGGAACGAATTTTCAATATTTGTCCCGGATAAATCATATCGCTTGTTAATTTATTAAGACGCATTATTTCTTCATATCTCGGTCCGTATCCTAAAAATCTTTCGGCAATTTTCCAAAGTGTGTCTCCCGCTACAACTCTGTATGACATTATTTCCGAATTCACTGTTTGAGGTATCCTCAAAGTTTGCCCTGCGAAAATTATGGGCCTTGTGAGATTGTTAAGTTCCATAAGTCTGCGATATTGTTCGGGGTCTCCAAAAATTTTCTTAGCAATATTTCTAAGAGTATCGCCTTTTTCTACCGTGTAAAAAGTAGGTTCGTTAAAATCCGGTTCAATATTTCTGTTTTCAGTCATATTTGAAATATTACCTCCTGACATCTTTTTATTAATAATTGACGGATAATCAACAAAAGATATATCCAAATTTGCATTACCGGCTATACCCGGGACACTTCCTCTTTGCGAATGTTGCCATATGGTAACGTTATCCGTATACGGAGGAATATCAGGGTTTCCTGTAACCAAATCAGCAAGCCAAATATCAAAATCGGAAATTTTATCCCTATTTATTTGATTTTCAATCATATCGGGCGTTAAGTAAACAATAGGATGGTGTCCGCTTTGTTTTATCGTATTTAAAAAAGCAACGATAATATCCGTGAAAAAATCTTTTCCTTTTTGTATGTCAAACTCGCTTTCGATTTTTAGTGCCAAAGGATAGGAAAAATCGTATTTTTTTACTGTATTTAAAAAATATTCGGCTTCCGCAACCGCTTCATTCACGCTTTGAGTAGCGGATTGATGATATGCACCGAAATTAATTCCGGTTTGAGACAAACCTTCCATGTTTTTTTCAAATTGACTGTCAACTCCCGAAGAATCGTACGTTGCCCTTACCATTGCAAAATTTATCCCACTCTGCCCTACGCGATTCCAATTTACACTCCCTTGCAGTTCTGAAACATCAACACCATTATATCTCATTAAAATCACCTTCTGTAAAATATAAAATTTGCTCTGTGCCCCTTTCTTACCAAAGTAATATTCAACAAAATAATATGAATGTCAAAAAAATAATTCAAAGAATCTACAATTGTTTTTTTAGTATTGACATTCACATCATTAAATGTTATGCTGTTACTTGTAGAAAATATTCGGTTGCTGGTGTAGCTCAGTTGGTAGAGCAATTGATTTGTAATCAATAGGTCGGGGGTGCAAGTCCCTTCACCAGCTCCAGTACATATTTTATGTGGGAGATTTCCCGAGCGGTCAA
>CABUYS010000055.1 GCA_902495835.1 uncultured Oscillospiraceae bacterium
GATTTCTTATCTTGAAAAAGCCGGTATCGGAAAATCCAAAGTTAATTATAAACTCCGTGACTGGGTGTTTTCACGCCAGCGCTATTGGGGAGAACCAATTCCGATAATTCACTGCGAAAAATGCGGATATGTTCCCGTTCCTGAATCGGAATTGCCTCTTACTTTACCTGATATAGAAGATTTTGAATCTCTCGAGGGCGGCGAATCGCCTTTGGATAATATTTCTTCATGGGTAAATACAACTTGTCCTCATTGCGGAGGAAAAGCCAAACGTGAAACCGATACAATGCCGCAGTGGGCGGGCTCTTCGTGGTATTTCCTTCGTTATCTTGACCCGCATAATGATAAAAATCTTGCTGATCCTGATGCAATTAAATATTGGATGCCTGTAGATTGGTACAATGGCGGAATGGAACACACTACACTCCACTTGCTTTACAGTCGTTTCTGGTATAAATTTTTGTACGATATAGGAATCGCACCCGACCCTGAACCATATAAAAAACGAACCAGCCACGGAATGATCCTCGGAGAAAACAATGAAAAAATGAGCAAATCTAGAGGTAACGTTGTTAACCCTGATGATATCGTGAAAGAATTTGGCGCGGATACTTAGCGCGTCTACGAAATGTTTATCGGTGATTTTGAAAAACCGGCTCCATGGAATACCGCAGGAATCAAAGGTAGCCGCAGATTTATAGAAAGATACTGGGGTTTAAAAGAAATTCTTGATGATAGCAAAGGCTCGATAAGTTCCAAATTGGAGACCACCTTTCATAAAACGATTAAAAAAGTCCAAGAAGATATCGACAGCCTTAAATTTAACACCGCTATAGCCGCTCTTATGGGGCTCATAAACAACATATACGACGAAGGATTTATAACATCTGAATATTTGAAAATTTTTACACTTCTTTTGAGCCCTTTTGCTCCTCATGTCGCGGAAGAAATGTGGTCGGAATGTGGGTTTGGAGAAGGCTTTGCATCACTTGCTCAGTGGCCTCGCTACGATGAAAAGAAATGTATTGAAAACGAAGTACCTGTAGTTCTTCAGGTTAACGGAAAAATGAGAGGAAAAGTGCTTGCTCCGCTTGGAGTTTCTCAAGAAGAGATTTTGGAATCTGCAAAAAAAGAAGAAAGCTTCAACAGAGCTATTGAAGGGAAAAATATCATAAAAGTGATCTATGTTCCCGGAAGAATACTAAATGTCGTAGCCAAATAAATAATAAAACTTGCATTGTGTTGCATAAATTTTATAAAACACTCAATATCGGAGGAATTTAATGGAAAGTATTAGCACAGATAAAATGATTGATGAATTGGTTCTTAAAGCGAGAAATGCTTTAACACAGTACATGAAAATGAGCCAGGCGGATATTGATAAAATAGTTGAAGCCATGGCGCTTGCAGCCGTTGAAAATCACGTTTTGTTCTCTGAAAAAGCTGCCTCGGAAACCGGACGCGGAATAGTTGAAGATAAAATAATAAAAAATATGTTCGCGTCTGAATATATTTACAATTCAATAAAAAATAAAAAAACCGTTGGAATAATAGATAAAAACGATGAGGAAAATTACGTAAAGATTGCAGAACCTCTCGGCGTGGTTGCGGGAGTAACTCCTGTTACCAATCCTACTTCTACGGTTGTGTTTAAATCGCTTATATGTGCAAAAACAAGGAATCCGATAATATTTGGTTTTCATCCTGGAGCTCAAAAATGCTGCACATTCGCGGCGGAAATTCTAAGAGACGCTGCAATAAAAGCGGGAGCTCCTGAAAACTGCATCCAATGGATAGAACATCCGTCAATCGAGGCTACCTCTGCGCTCATGAATCACTCCGGCGTGGATATCGTGCTTGCAACCGGTGGCTCGGGAATGGTTAAATCCGCTTACTCCACCGGTAAACCCGCTTTGGGAGTAGGCCCTGGAAACGTGCCGTGCTATATTGAAAAAAGCGCAAAGTTGGAAAGGGCTTGCAATGATTTGATTCTTTCCAAGACTTTCGATAACGGAATGATTTGCGCTTCTGAGCAGTCTGTGGTCGTAGATGAGGATATATCTTCCGAATTTGAAAACATAATGATTAAAAACGGTTGTGCATTTTTAAGTGAAGAAGATACCGAAAAGCTTACAGCATACATGATAAATCCTGAAAAAGGAACGTTAAACGGAGCTGTTGCTGGAAAAAGCGCATCCAAAATAGCTGAATCTGCAGGGATAAATGTTCCGGAAAGCACTAAAATTCTTATAGTTAAACTTGATGGTGTCGGAAAAGATTACCCATTGTCCGTAGAAAAATTGTCTCCCGTACTTTCATACTACACTGTTAAAAATTCTTCTGAAGGCTTTGAAAGATGTAAAGAAGTTTTGAAATATAACGGCGAAGGTCACACTGCGGTAATTCATTCGCAAAATGAGCAAATAATTGAAAAATTCGGAGAAATGATGGATGCCGGAAGAATAATAGTAAATTCTCCGTCTTCCCAAGGCGCAATCGGGGACATATATAACTGTGCAACTCCGTCTCTCACTCTCGGATGCGGTTCAAAAGGTAAAAATTCCACAACCGATAATGTTTCTGTTAATAATCTTCTAAATATAAAAAGAGTATTCAAAAGAAGGGTTAATATGCAGTGGTTCAAAGTTCCGTCAAAAATATATTTTGAAAAAGGCTCGATTTCGTACCTCGAAGATATGCCGAACATCAATCGTGTATTTATAGTTACCGACGAAACAATGGTAAAGCTCGGGAATGTTCAAAAAGTTATGTATCATTTGAACAAGAGAAATAATAATTGCCAAGTCGAAGTATTTTCGAGCGTAAGCCCAGACCCCGATGTCGAAACTGTCTGGAAAGGGCTTGAAGTTATGAAGAAGTTTTTGCCTGATGCGATAATCGCCTTAGGAGGAGGCTCGCCTATAGATGCCGCAAAAGCCATGTGGATGTTTTATGAATATCCGGAACTCGATTTTGATGGCTTAAAACTCGAATTTATGGATATAAGAAAACGTGCTTTCAAATACCCACACTCTCATAAAATTCCTTTGATTGCAGTTCCAACTACTTCGGGAACGGGCTCGGAAGTAACATCATTTGCGGTAATTACGGATAAGAAAGAAAATATAAAGTATCCTCTCGCTGATTATTTCCTTACTCCAAGTGTTGCCATAATCGACCCTGATTTTGTAGCATCTCTTCCCAAATCTCCTACAGCTGACACCGGCATGGATGTGCTGACTCACGCCATTGAAGCATATGTTTCCACTATGGCAAGCGATTACACAGATGCCCTTGCCGAAAAAGCCATAAAATTGGTTTTTAAATATCTAAAAAAAGCTTATGAAAACGGAAGCAACGACCCAGAAGCTCGTGAAAAAATGCATAATGCTTCATGTATTGCCGGAATGGCGTTCACAAATGCATTTTTGGGACTTAATCATTCTATGGCTCATAAACTCGGCGGTGAATTCCACGTTCCTCATGGAAGAGCCAATGCGATTTTGCTGCCATATGTGATAAAATATAACGCATCCCTCCCGTCTAAATTTGCTGCATTCCCAAAATACGAAAGCTACAAAGCAGATAAAAGATATGCCGAAATTGCAGAAATGGTAGGCGCTGCAGGAGCAGACACTGCTCAGAGCGTTGATAATCTGGTACAATCGATTAAAAAGATGAACGAATCACTCAACATACCGCTAAGCCTTAAAGACTACGGTATTTCCGAGGAAGAATTTTTAAGTAAAGTCGACATGCTTTCCAAGCTTGCTCACGAAGACCAGTGCACTGGCACGAATCCGAGGTATCCTCTCATAAACGAGATAAAAGAAATTTATTTGAATTGTTATTACGGGAAATAATTTAAAAAACCACCGAATTTTTTCGGTGGCTTTTTTGTATTCAGAAAATCACGCAAAAGCCTGCGTGGTTCAATGATAGCGTAAGCGATGTAAGAACGGAATAAAAACTCCTTTTGATGTAGAATATAATAGCGGTCTGGAAACTGCTAAAGGAAAAAACAGTTTAATGATATTTTAAAGATTTGGGAATATGAAATTTGCATATAGGAATCGAGAATTTTGGTGCAAAGGTTATTATGTGGATACGGCAGGGAAAAACACGAAAGCGATAAAGGAATACATAAAAAATCAGTTGAAATAAGATCGAGAAAGTAATCAATTAAGTTTATTTGATCCAAGAGACCCTTTTAAAGGGTAGCAAGTAACAAATGCATGGCTGTCAGGCCAATAAGGAAGCCACTTGTGGCTTGCCAGTAATATTAGGGCTATGCCCGAAAAGGAAATACTACCCGCTATGCGGGTGGATCTTTATTTTTAAAAAATAAGTATTTGTTAAGATAGCATTGGAATTAATTGAAAAATATAGTATAATAAATCTATATTTAAATTATAGAGGAGTTCACATTACGAGCATGAAAATAGCAAAGAAAATTTTATTAGGGATTTTAGTACTAATGAGTACTTTTATAGTGGTAAGTGCAGCTGATATAGTAGAAAGTGAAAAACCGACTGATTCTTCCATAAGAGCAAATGATGAAGAATCAACTGGGAAAAAACTAGACAAAGACACCGCAATAACATTAAGAGGTGCTGTAATAGTAGCTGTAATCGTTGAAATTATTGCTTTATTCAGACATAGTCTTGAAGCGTATATACTTAAGGATAACCGGCTATTATTAAAGTTTTCGAGAAAAATCTCTGAATGGTACTTGAATCCAGAAGTTAGAAAATGTATCAAAAAATATGAAGATACAGAGTTAGGAAAATCTCTCACATACGTATTTGCTGTTTTGGATAGAGAAGAGTCAATAGATAGTAAGCGTATAGAAGAAAATTTAGCGCATGTATGGCATTATATGGAAATTCTTGAACCCGCATCCGGGTGCGAGGAATTAAGACGTGTTTTGAATGAAAGAGATAAAGAAGTTGTACATCATTATATCGAACATTTGACGCCGGATAACATATTAAAAGAACATTTACCTTTATCGATGATTGGTGGTTCGGGTATGTATATTATCTGTGTAGGTAATATTTCTGACTTTTCGAAAGATAAGGAAAAAATTATGCAGATTAATTCTTCAGAGGGTAATCCTGCTTATAATTTGAAAGCGATTGTACTGTGTGATAAAAATGTTGGATGTTTCACTACCGCTTACGTTAAACAAAAAGACGGGAAATGGGACATACGTTCGATTTATGGCAAAGAGAGAGAACCGCTTGATGACGATTCGATTATATCTATATTAGTAAATCGTGATAGAAAAGTAAATTTGGTTTATATGAAAGCATGTTAAATTTCTTAGCAAATTTTTAAAACGCCGAGGCCATTTTAAAAGCAAGCATTTATTTATATTAAAATAGTGTTGGTTTTTAATAAAAAAACGAGGTGTAATAGAGCTATAATTAAAGTATAGAGGAGTTCGCACTGTGAGTATGAAAATAGCAAAGAAAATTTTAGCAGGAACTTTAGCACTGATGAGCACTTTTACAGTAGTAAGTGCAGAGCCAGAAAATAAAGAAAATTTACTTGAAAATTCCACAAATGTAGAAAATAAAAAAGGAGAAAATAATGAAAAATTAAAATCAAAAATGAACCCATTTGGTAAAGTACTTACTGTAGGAGCTGTAGCAGGGATTTTAGCAGGAGCTGTTGTAGAATTTTTTAAAAGAGATACAAGATATGTAGAAAGTGTTTATAATTTTATTCTTTATTGTTATTCTATTCCGAAAGTTAGAAATAGTATTATGTATTTTATTTATGAATTAAAAAGAAAAAGAACACGGAGTGAAGAATTATTCGTTTGTTTATTCAAATCTTTACACAATAGTGATGATTTTTTTGATAAATTCAACTGTAAAAGTACTAAATATAGAGAAAATATGGAAAAGCTTTTAGTCAGCTATTCTTTAGACTACCGTTTTTGTGAAGGCTTTTACAATTTAGAAAAAACTATTCATGGAATATTTGAATGTGAAGATTTAGAAAAAATTATTGTTGATTCCATAAAAAAATATGTTCACAGTGAAAAAGTAAATACTCAGCATTGGTATTGTGAAATTTACAAAATGGACACTATTAAGGATGTAATATCAATTTATTTAAAAACAGATTTGCTTATTGGGCCTTATGGACACACAAACCATCAATATTCTATTTCAGGTATTTCAAAAGATGGTAAAAAAGCATCGTATGAGTTAAAAAGTGTAATATTATATGGAGATGATGAAAACGGTAATCGCGTTGCGTTAGTATACTCAAGAATAGAAGGATCGAATAAATGGATTGAATGCGGTAGTTTAGATGAAATTTGTGATGATAATTTATTTAGCACGGCATGTAGTTATTATAAAAATGTGCATTTGATTTATCAGATATAGAAATAATAGTAGTTTAAATTCTTATCAAATTGCCGAAGCAATTTTAAAAGCAAGTATTTATTTATATTAAAATAGCGTTGAATTTTAATGAAAAATATGATATAATAGAGTCATGTTTAAAACGTAAAGGAGTTCGTGTTATGAGTATGAAAATAGCAAAGAAAATTTTAGCTGGGACTTTAGCACTGATGAGCACTTTTACAGCGGTAAGCGCAGCGCCGGTAGAAATTGAAAAACCGACTGGTTCTTCCACAAGCGCAAAAAATGAAGAATCGATTGCTGCTTCCACAAAAAACGTAAATGATAAAAATTCAAAGGGTAAAATTAAAAGTAAATTATTTAAAGGTGTTTCAATAACTGCAGGAGTATTTGCAACATTATTTGCACTACCATCTACATATAATTTTTTAAGAGAAGAAGAAGAAATATATGATATGGTACGTAAATTTTCGTGTTACATTTTTTCATGTTATCTTTATCCAGACCGTAGAAAGTTTATAGAAGAACATAAAGACACAAAATTAGGAAAAATTTTCATATACATATTTGATTTATTAGACGGAAAGAGGGAAAGTAAGCGTCCTATAGAAGGATTACTGGAATTGGCACGTACCTATAGAAAAATTTGTAGAAATAGAATAGAACATGATGAAATTAAAAATTTTCTTGAAAAAATTGAAGAGCCATTAGGTAATGTTTTGAATGAAGATTTACCGGTTGGTAATGCATGTGATTTATCAGAGGTTTTTGAAATTTGTTCTGGAGAAATAAAATCTAATTTGCCTATTATTTCTGTATGTCCTGGATATAATATACAGAATTTTGAGAGATCTAGTTCTGTATCATTAAATGGGAATACCTATAAATTGAAAGTTATTGTAGAGTCTGATGTAACAAATCATTTTTATACTGCTGCTTATGTGAGACAAGAAAACGGGAATTGGGAAAGGCGCTCGCTTGACGGTAAGAAAGAAACACGTAATTTCAACTTCATTAAATCAAGGTTCAGAAAAATCAGAGGATATACACTTTTTGTTTATGAGAACGTGTCCAAGCAGTCTAGGTGAATTTAGTATACAAAATTTGTTAAATATTGTGATGCTAGAGAATTTTCTTAAGCTTCAGTAAAATGGCGAGGGTGGTTTTTAAAAATAAATATTTATTGATTACTAAAACAATGTTGATTTTTACAAAAAAATATGATACAATTAGCTTAAAACATAAAGGAGTTTGTGATATGAGTATGAAAGTAACAAAGAAAATTTTAGCAGGAACTTTAGCACTGATGAGTTCTTTCTCAGCAGTAAGTGCAGAACCGGTAGGAATTGAAGAGTCGCCTAACGTTTCCACAAGCGTAAATAATGAAGAATCAGAAGCAAAGGTAAAAGCAAAAACAGAAGCAGAAGCAAAATTGGTTAGAGATGCAGCGATGGTAGGATCTACGATAGGGGCTGCAGGAGTAGTAATAGCGGCTTTCGTAGGCGAAGCACTTGGCAAATTGACAGCATTTTATACTAATAATAAAGATCTACGTGAGAACTATTCTATGAGTTTCCATAATAATTTGTGCCATGTTTTACACTGGTTTATTATTGCAAGTAATATTCCGGAATTTGGTGAAGTTATTGAAAAATATGGGAAAACATACCAAAACAAAGAGGAAAAAGAGGAAGTTTTAAATTTATTGTTTAAAATCCTAAATGGTAACAAAAAAGGCAACGGAGTGAATATATTAGCAGATAATTTGAAATATATTGATGATTTAAGAGTTGGTAGAAACAATTTTGGGCAACGTATAAGAGAATCCAATGAGTATTGCAAAAATGTAAAGTCAATTTGTGGAGTATTTTCATGTGATGGCCCTTTGAAGAGAATGGTACGTCGTACCATAGACAGCTCTAATTGGGAATCACTTAATGGGTTAGAACAAATAGAAGTTAGTTCGTCAAACGGAAGTCCGAATCGTTATGAGTTAAAAGCTATGATCGTAGAAGGAAATGAAACTCGCTTATATATGAGAAATGGTGAAGGAAAATGGTACAAAATCTTTTTTAATGGTACGAGTCAAGAGGTGCAAAATATGAATAAAGTTAATAGGAGTACATTTAGGGGAGATTGTATTAGGCATTTATATTATGGATTGGTATAGCAATAAAGTATGTTTTAAAGCCTCGGCGAATTGCCGGGGCCATTTTTTTGAAATAAATATTCATTAATTGTTATAACAATA
>CABUYS010000056.1 GCA_902495835.1 uncultured Oscillospiraceae bacterium
TAGCAGTTTTTAGACCGATAATTCATTCTACATCAAAAGAACTTTTTTGTCCTTCTTACACCACTGAACTACACGGGCTTTCGCGTTGTTTTCCACATACAAAAAGCTGAGAAATCATATAAAATTTCTCAGCTAAGGTATTATTTAAACCTTCAATTTTATCAGAAAAGACACTTTCTAAAAGCATTAATTTAAACATAGGACACAAGCAAATTAATTTAAAAAATTCGTTTTTAAATTACTACAAAAAATATGTAACCCTCAATAAGTTTTAAAAATATATTTACCTACGCCTTTATTTAAATTTTGTCCAAAAATCAACATTTATAATAATTGTGCCTTGTTACCAATTTTCTTCACGCATCAAAATATAATCTTGAACTATATCATTAAAATGAGCAGTATCTATTACGTCTTCACAGAGATATTCAATAAGTTCACACACAAATTTTTTATCTGGGGATATACTTTCGATTGTTTCTTCTCTGCTGATTTTAGGACTGCTTTCACATATTTGAACCCCGTAATGATTCATATTGCCATCGGACGTCTCGCAAAGATTATACCTAATTGTTTTGTCTGCCATGGAATGAAGCGATTTTTCGTAAAGATTTTCTACTGTCATTTTATTTCCCCGTTTCTAAATTTATTTGCTACAAGAATTATTTTAGTAATATTTGTTATAGTATTCAACGAAATATACCCAAAAATTTACGAATAACATTTCAATATGTTCTTAAAGATGTTATATTCTTTAAAAATATTCGACTTATTTCTACAAAATTAAAAAAATTCGCATAAAAAATTAATAATTAAAATGACATATTCTTGATATTTATAGTGAAATAAATTACAAGGAAATTTTTGTTGAAGTTATATTTTTAACAGGAAAACAATAAATAAAATGTTTTTGATTTTATCTTTAATTATTTAAATATAAAAACTTAAAACAAATTCACTTAATATTTAAATAACGTTCCCGAATTTTTTGTCATTCGAAAACGTTATAATATTTTTTTAAATTATCCTATTCAGCTCTCGGTTGTACATCTTAAAAAATTTACAAAAGCTGAAATTAAAAGCACAAAGAATAAAACAAGCAGCGCTATAATAATAGTAGGAACAATAGAACCAACATCAAGTGTAATGGAAAGTGCAATTATTGACATAATTATAGTTCCCAAAGTACCTATCAACAGGCATTTTAAATTTTTTCTCAAGCAATGAGCAAACCTTGCACAAGCTTCCGAGCATGAACTAAAAAGTGTGCTCCCTGAAATAAAAACTAACGAAAAAGCAGCTATTGCAAATGCAATCCATATACCTGTTACTACAGCAGTAATATATCCCAAATAAAACAATACACCTGCGGCAATACCTGCTATTATGCTCCAAACTATGCCTGCTACACTACAGCTTCCGCATACGCAGTTTCTTTTGTTTTCTGCTTTCATTTTTATCCACCCCTTACTTTATATGTCTTGAATGCAGGTATAAGTTTAAACTGCATTCTTATATAATATATGTAAGTTCTTGACAATGAGATACAACATTCATATAATCATACTAAAATATATCATCCGTGAAGGGAGATGCCTTGCGATTTTTATCGCTTAAAAAATTATGAAAATTTCACCTTCTATGCTTGCCAGCGATTTTTCAAACTTGGAAAACGAAATTAAAAAAATAAAAAATGCCGACATGGTTCACATGGACGTTATGGACGGAAATTTTGTACCTAATATTTCTTTCGGTGCAGATGTTATCAAATCTTTGAGAAACAAAAGCACCCTTCCTTTTGACGTACACTTAATGATAAACAATCCTTTAAAATACATAGATTCTTTTGCCGATGCGGGAGCGGATATAATAACATTTCATGCAGAGTCAAACTCTGACATAGAAAAAACCATAGAAAAAATAAAATCAAAAAACATAAAAGCAGGAATTTCCATTAAGCCAAAAACACCTGCCCAAGTTTTGTTCCCTTATCTTAAATACATAGATGTAGTATTGATAATGACAGTAGAACCCGGATTCGGCGGACAAAAATTCATGCCCGAACAAATTCAAAAATCGTTAATATTAAGGAATCATTCACCTAATGAAAAATTTTTAATCGAAGCAGACGGAGGAATAAATTTCGAAACTATAAATATAGTTAAAAAGTACCCGGTAGACATTTGTGTTTCGGGAACATGTATATTTAATTCTCCAAACCCTTGCGAAGCTATTGAAAAATTAAAATAACAGGTGAATTTTGTGAATTCAAAAAAACGTACGAGTTTTTTCTCGGCTTTGTTGCCTCTGGTATTTTGTTTTGCTGTACTTGGAAGCTGTAAAATTATAAATTATTACAAAAAAAGAAATATTGAAAATACTACTCCAAAAATTTCTCAAATCTCAGATACGGTTTATGATGATTCTCAAGAAGAAATGCGAGGACTTTGGGTGTCTTTCATAGACTTGGAAATTAATTCTGATGAAAATACTCAACAAAAATTTGAAAATAAATTTCAAAATATTATAAACAAAGCAAAAAACCACAAAATAAACACCTTGATTGTTCATGTGCGTTCACACGGAGACGCTCTTTATCCCTCAAAGATATTTCCATGGTCACACTTATTAACAGGAAAACAAGGAGTAGCTCCGTCTTTTGACCCTTTAAAATATATGGTTGAAGAATCTCACAAAAATAATCTTAAGTTTCATGCATGGATAAATCCTCTTAGAATAAAGTCCAAAACGTGCCCAACCGAACTGAGCAAAGAAAATCCTTGCTTTAAAAACGACTTCGAAAAACACACAATAACTCATGCCGACGGTATTTGTTATAATCCCGGGTGCAGCGAGATACAAAATTTGGTAATTGAAGGCGTGAAAGAAATTGTTGAAAATTATGATGTAGACGGCATACATTTTGACGATTATTTCTATCCTGAAAAACAAAACACAATTACAAAAGACCTCTTATTTGAAGAGTATTCAAAAAAAGAAAAAAATCCTGTAAACGAATCCGAGTGGAGAAAAAATAACGTAACGGAAATAGTTAAAAAAACTTATCAAACCATAAAACAAGTTAATCCAAATATACAATTCGGCATTTCTCCTCCGGGAATCATAGAAAAGTGTTATAGAGAAGGAGCAGATGTTAATCTTTGGCTAACAAACGAAGGTTACCTTGATTACATTTGCCCTCAAATATATTGGAGTATAGATTTTGAAGAAATGCCTTTTGAAAAAACTGCATTAAAATGGAAAAATATAACGCATAATCCAAATATTAAAATTTACAGCGGTTTGGCACTTTATAAAATAGGAACCGATCTTGATAAAAACACGTGGAAAAACAGCAACGATATTATAAAAAGAGAAGTTCAAATACTCAGAAATTTGAATTACAACGGATTTGTTTTATATTCTTCCAAATATTTAAATTGCCCCGAAACAGAAATTGAACTCAAAAATTTAAGCTCAATTATGTAAAAATTTTAATCTATTGCTTCTTCAAAATATAAACTGACATCATAACAATACCGAGGCTTATGAAATAATCGGAAATATTACATACGGGAGAAAAAAAGGTAAGCTGCAAATAATCAGTTACAAACCCTAGGAAAATTCTATCCAATAAATTACCTATTCCTCCCCCTAGCACAAAGGCGGAAGACAAAAGAAACAATTTATCTCGATTTTTTTTAATAAAAATCAAATACATTATATATAACATTATTATCGAAGATATAAACACAGTTATAAGTGTATTCCCTGCAAACATACCCAAAGCTACTCCGAAATTTTTCACATATGTAATTTTTAAAAACGGTAAAAAAGTATTTATGCATATGTGTTCGCTAATGTTTTGACGTATAAAATATTTAAATATACTGTCCATCAAAGGTATAAAAATAATTGATATATAAAATAGTATCATAATTTCATCCTATTCAAAAAGCAAAGAGCAATCAAATGCAATTACTCTTTGCTTTGTTTTTTTACTTTAATACATTACTGCATCTTTCGCAAATTGTCGGATTAGAAACGTCTTTTCCGACAGTTTCGCTATACGTCCAACAGCGTTCGCATTTTTCATACTTAGAATGATTTATACTTACTGACAATCCATCCATGTTTTCGGCTTTATATTCCCCATCAAAATCATCGAAAACTTTCAACACGGAAACTATTAAAACATCTTTTAAATCATTTTTATTTGCGTTTACAAATTCAAAAAGCTCTCCTGTACAATGTATTGAAACTTCAGCTTCCAATGAAGAACCTATAATTTTATTTTTTCTTTGAATTTCTAATATTTTCTTTATTTCATCACGGATTTTATAAATTCTATCCCATTTTTCTATGAATTTTTCAGAAATTTCTATATCAATTTTTTCGCACATATCATTAAGAAATACACTTTCGATTTCATCTGATTTGCTGTGAGGCATGTATTTCCAAATTTCTTCTGAAGTGAATGACAAAACAGGAGCAAGCATTCTAACAAGTGCGTCAAGAATTATATAAATAGTTGTCTGTGCAGCACGGCGTTCAATACCATCCGATTTTTCCACATATAATCTGTCTTTAATAATATCAAGGTAAAAATTCGACATATCAACTATACAGAATTTTTGTATCGCATGATAAACTTCGTAAAACTCGAAAGTTTCATATCCCTTGCAAACTTTATCGATAAGGATGTTAAGTTTAGCCAACGCCCATTTATCCGTATCAAAAAGATTTTTAAAATCACACATATTTTTATCAGGTTCAAAATCATACAGATTGCCCATAATAAATCTGGCAGTATTACGGATTTTTCTGTAAGCTTCACTAAGCTGTTTTAAAATCTCATGCGACATCTTAACATCAGAATGATAATCAGCCGAAGAAACCCATAATCTCAACACGTCTGCCCCATATTGTTTCATAACTTTAGCAGGGTCAACACCGTTATTTTGAGATTTAGATTGCTTTTTGCCTTCCTCGTCAACTACCCATCCATGCGTTACCACATTTTTATAAGGAGCACAACCTTTAGACGCAACAGAAGTTAAAAGAGATGATTGAAACCAACCGCGATACTGGTCAGCACCCTCGAAATATAAGTCAGCAGGGAATTTTAATTCTTCACGAGCGTCACAAACAGCACTGTGAGATGTTCCCGAATCAAACCAAACGTCCATTATATCTTTTTCTTTTTCAAATTCATGTGAACCGCATTTTGAACATTTTATATCTTCAGGTAAAAAGTATTTTGCTTCGTGAACAAACCAAGAATCAGAACCTTCTTTTTCGAAAATATCTGCAATATTCATCATAATTTCGGGGTCTATAAGCTCTTTTCCGCAATGCTTACAGAAGAAAATCGGAATCGGTACTCCCCATACTCTCTGCCTTGAAATGCACCAATCTTTTCGCTCACTAATCATGGAAATCATACGTTCTTTTCCCCACGCAGGATTCCATTTGACTGTTTCTATTGCTTCCAAAGCCTCTTTTTTGAAATTATCTACCGAACAAAACCACTGCTCTGTAGCACGGAAAATTATTTCAGATTTACATCTCCAGCAGTGAGGATATTGATGTTCAAAAGTTTTTCCTGCAAAGAGATAACCTGTTTGTTCCAAATAATCATATATTTCTTTCCCTGCTTTACGAATATGCAAATTAGCAAAACGACCTGCTTCTTCGGTTAAAACACCTTTGGCATTAACAGGAACAATAACAGGAAGATTTTCATAATTTTTGCATACTTCAAAATCTTCAGCTCCGTGTCCGGGTGCGGTGTGAACACAACCTGTTCCGCTGTCTGTTGTTACATGGTCACCAACTATGACAAGCGAATTTCTTTCCAAAAACGGATGACGAGCCTCCATATATTCCAAATCAGAACCTGAAAATTTGCCGACTACTTCGTATTCTTCAATATTTCCTGCTTGCATTACTTTTTCTTTAAGTGCATCCGCAACAATGTAAAAATTATCTCCGCTTTTAACAACTGCGTATTCGATATCAGGGCCCAAACAAATCGCAACGTTTGCAGGAAGAGTCCATGCGGTTGTTGTCCAAATTACAAAACAAGTTTTGGAAACGTCAACACCTATTTTAGATAATTTCCCTTTGTCATCTGCAACAGGAAATTTAACGTATACAGAGTGGCATTTATCATTTTGGTATTCTATTTCAGCTTCCGCAAGAGCTGTTTCGCAAGACGGACACCAATAAACAGGACGAAGTCCGCGGTATATTGTACCTTCTTTGGACGCCATTTTAGCAAAAGTCCTAATCTGCTGGGCTTCATATTTAGGGAAAAGAGTAATGTAGGGATTATCCCAATCTCCCAAAACGCCCAAACGTTTAAATCCTTCTTTTTGTTTCTCAACATACCCCAGAGCAAATTCTCTGCATAGTTCTCTTATTTCAATATCTGACATTTGTTTGGCTTTTTCTGCACCGAATTTAGTGCGAGCTTTTATTTCTGTCGGCAAACCGTGAGTATCCCAGCCGGGAACGTACGGGGATTTAAATCCTGTCATACTTTTATATTTTACAACTATGTCTTTCAAAATTTTATTGAGAGCATGACCTAAATGTATGTCTCCGTTGGCATAAGGCGGCCCGTCATGAAGAACATATGTAGGTTTATTACTGTTTTTCTCCAGCATTTTATTATAAATATCGGATTCATACCAATATTTAAGCGTTTCAGGTTCTTTATCCGGCAAACTTGCTCGCATGGGAAAATCGGTTTTGGGCAAATTCAATGTACTGTTATAATCTTGTGACATATTATTAAATCCTTTCGAGCTTTCTAAAATTAATATACTTACTATTATAATTTTTTATTTCAATTATTTCAACAAGACATCAATAAGACCTGCCTCATTAAAAAGCAGATCTTAAAAATAATTTTTTACTTATTTTTCTTAAATATCCCAAAATAAGCTCCTGCATGCTTCTCATTACGTTCATCATCGGTAACATTACTTCCGAATTTCAAATTTTCAAATTTTTTTCGAGGGCGCTCCAATTTTTCAGAAGAAAATATATCCTCAACCGAATCATTTTCAGGGGATTCAGGTTTAGAATTTTTTGAAAAATCAACTTTGAAATCATTTATATTTACTTTACCTTTAAAATTTTCAGATTTTTCCTTAATTTCATCAGAAGATTTTTCGGAGTCTTTAGAATCAATCGGAATGTTTCTGATTATTTTCATGTGCTTTTCGTATATTTCTTCCAATTGTTTACGAAGTTTAGAGGATTCTTCTTTGAGTTTGTCTGATATTTCAGTGCTTATGGAAACTTTCTTTTTTGCTTCGCTAATCATTTTTTCAGATTTTTCCGCCGCACTGTTTATCATATCAGAAGTCTTACTTTTTGCGTCATCCAATGTCTTCTCGGCTATTTTTTGAGCATTAAGTATCACACTTTTTATAGAATTATCTTCCTCATAGAATTTATCTACTTTTGCACTCAAATCTTTGACTCTAGACAACAATTCTTTCTTTTCGGCAATTAACTGCTCAAACGAAATTTGAACATCATCAATAAAAGCGTCAACATCTTCAGGTTTATAACCGCCAAAGTTGGCTCTGCGAAAACTTGCGTTTTTAATATCGTCTACCGTTAACAAATTCTCTCCACCTTTAAAAAAATTCAGAAATCACACAACTACGTTATGTAACAATTTTTAAAAATACCCGCTAAAAACAAACTTTATAATTTTCAAGCTCGTCTAATACCGCATCTCCTTCTAAATCAACATTGCGTGGAGTTAACACAAATGTATCGGTAGAAACTTTTTTTATTTTTCCTCCGATAACATATGCCGCTCCACTCAAAAAATCTATCATTCGTCTTGATTCTGCTTTTGCGACTTCTTCGAGGTTAAGAACTATTGTGTTCATCTTCAATAGTTCATCGGCTATATTTTTTATTTCCTCTCCGAAATGTTCAGGTTTTACCAAAACTACTTTGACTTTGGAACTTGAATGTATACTCAAAACTCTGTTTGCGTGAGAACTTTTTCTGTCTCTATATTCCCCGTGAGAATCTTCTTCATAATTTTCTTCTTGCTCTTCATAATCATCTTCGTAACTATCTTCCGAAGGTGCCCACATTTCTTTGAATTTTTCAACTAATCCTGCCATTTAAAATTCCTCCTCAATAAAAATACCACAATTTTTTATCTCAAAAAATAAATCTGATTATCCTTTTTTCAAGCAAACTCAAAACGATTCGCTACGATTATAATTATGATTAATTTAAAAATGAATGTCAACAATAAAATTGTTTTTTTACCAGAAACTATCATAAAAATATTTAAAATTACTCAAAATTATCCAAGTTTAAAATTATAACTCCCATAAAACAATTTAAAAACTCGGACGAAATATGGTATTTTTATTATTAAATGTAAATTTTTTACATTTAATGTCACCCTAATCGCTTGTTTTCATATAAATCTGTACCCGCTACGACTACAAAATCGCCCGGTTGAAGATATTTTTCATCAGCTGCCTGTTCGGAATTATATGAACAAATTACTTCTGAAGATTTCACA
>CABUYS010000057.1 GCA_902495835.1 uncultured Oscillospiraceae bacterium
AGAACTGTTGAAACGATTTCGGAAGATGAAAAATACCTTGATAAAAAATCCTCCGAAATACTTGAAAGCGTGCGTTTAAAAGATGGGTACGATTCTAAAAAAATTAAGAAACTGCCCTTTTGCTTAAAAAGCCGATTGGCGGTAAAAATTATTAAAGAAAGCAGCGACAAACCCCCCGAAAAAAAATACGTGGATTTGATTTGTAAAATTATGGATAACGGCGGAGCGGTGACTCTTTCAAACACAATAGATTTGATATGCAAAAATGATGTGTTGAAAATTTGCAAAAAAAATGAAAAAAAAAGCGTTGAGAAAGTAAAATGGGAATATCCACTCAAAGATTTTAATAACTTGACAGAGAAAGAAACAAATATCATAATTAAAGTTATACCTTTTTCGGAATATTCAAATACCGACATTAAAATAAATAAAAAAAATGTTTTTGATTTAGATAAATTATCGCCGAACTGTTTGATAAGAAACCGACGCTCAGGCGATAGGTTTACTTTTCCGTTTAGAAAGGTTACAAAGAGTGTAAAAAAACTTATGAACGAGCTTAAAATAGCCGAAAATTTAAGAGATAAAATCGCTATGATAGCTTGTGGAAACGAGGTAATATGGATAGATGGAGTGGGAACATCCGCAAAATATTTGATAGATGAAAATACCGAAAAAATTGCAATAATATACAAAGAAAGGATTAGATAATATGGATTTTATAAAAAAAGTTCTTTTTAGTAGAGAAGAACTGTCAGACACCGCAAAAAGACTCGGAAAACAAATCAGTGAAGACTACAAGGATAAGAATTTGCTGCTTGTAAGTTTGCTTAAAGGTTCGGTTTTGTTTATGGCAGACCTTATGCGTGAAATAACGCTTCCGTGTGCAATTGATTTTATGTCTGTTTCGAGCTATACAGGGACCAAAAGCAGCGGAGGAAACGTAAATATTCTTAAAGATTTGAATATCGACATAAAAGGTTATGACGTTTTGATAGTCGAGGATATACTTGAGAGCGGATATACTCTCAAATGCGTTACTGAAATGTTTAAACTCCGCAATCCTGCGAGCATTAAAATATGTACTCTTCTGGATAAACCCAATTGCCGTAAAACCGACATAGAAGCCGAGTATGTCGGACACAAAATTCCCGATGATTTTGTCGTGGGATACGGAATGGATTACAACGAAAAGTACAGAAACTTGCCATTTATAGGTATTTTAAATCCCAAATATATATAAAATTAAAAGGAGTGAATTAAAAGTATGGAAACCAAACGCAGCCCGTGGCGAAGCATGGCGGCATTTTTAGGTTTGCCTTTGCTTATAATTTTGATTTTTGTAATGATAAACGGTGCAATACCGTCTAAAACCTATAACTATTCGGAGATAGTAAATAAGTTTAAAAATCATCAGGTAGTCGAATATGACATGAATATCGGTACAGGAAACATGGAAATAAAGCTTAAAGACGGTAACGTAATTTACTATACTGCCCCAAGCGTTAACGTTATGTACACCGATATCAAAGATTACGTTGACGAATACAACAAGGAAAATCCCGACTCTCCCATGGTTTATAACCTTACCAAACCTACGGACACTTCGTGGATATTAAATGCCTTTATGTTTATAATACTTCCTGTTATAATTCTCGGCATTGCTGGATGGATATTTTTGCGTAAAATAAGCATAATAAGCGATCCAAATCGTCAAATGAGTTTCGGAAAAGCAAAAATTAAAGATATGGCTAAAGAAAAGCACAAAGTGACTTTTGACGACGTAGCCGGAGCGGACGAAGAAAAAGCCGAACTTGCGGAAATAGTAGATTTTCTTAAAAACCCAAAAAAATATAACGAGTTGGGAGCACGCATTCCAAAAGGATTCTTGCTTGTAGGCCCTCCGGGTACAGGTAAAACTTTGCTTGCGCGTGCCGTTGCAGGAGAAGCAAAAGTTCCGTTTTTTTCGATGTCAGGTTCTGATTTTGTCGAAATGTTCGTAGGAGTCGGAGCTTCAAGAGTAAGAGACCTTTTTGAACAGGCAAAGAAAAATTCACCTTGCGTAATATTTATAGATGAAATCGACGCCGTAGGCCGCAAAAGAGGAGCAGGTTTAGGCGGAGGTCATGACGAAAAAGAACAAACCCTTAATCAGCTTTTGGTTGAGATGGATGGATTCGGTAAAAACGAAGGCGTAATAGTAATCGCCGCAACAAACAGATTTGATATACTCGACCCTGCACTTGTTCGCCCGGGAAGATTCGACAGGCAGATTACCGTCGGATACCCCGATATGAAAGGCAGAGAAGAAATCTTAAAAGTTCATGCGAGAGGCAAACCGTTTGCACCTGATGTAAGCTTAAAAACCATTGCAAAAACAACAGCGGGATTTACCGGTGCGGATTTGGAAAATCTGTTGAATGAATCTGCTATTTTAGCGGTAAGAAACGGCATTAAAGCCATAACCATGGAAGAAATCGAAGAATCGATAGCAAAAGTTTCTATGGGGCCTGAAAAAAGGTCGAGAATATTGACCGACGAAGATAAAAAACATACTTCATATCATGAAGGCGGTCATGCACTTGCAACGTATTTTTGCAAAACGCAGGATAAAGTTCATGAAATATCCATTATCCCCAGAGGAAACGCGGGCGGATATACGCTTTCTTTACCCGAAAAAGACGAAAGCTATATGTTCAAGAACAAGATGTTAGAAAGAATAATAGTGCTTCTCGGAGGCATGGCAGCGGAAAAATTAATTTTCAACGACGTTTCAACAGGTGCTTCAAGCGATTTGCAAAGAGCTACTTCTGTTGCTCGTTCAATGGTTATGCGTTACGGTATGAGCGACGCTATAGGACCCGTTGTTTATGATTCGGGCGACGATGAGATATTTATAGGAAGAGATATGGGTCACGTAAAAAATTATTCTGAGACCACGGCTTCAAAAATCGATGAAGAAGTAAACAGAATAATTACAGACTGTTTTTCAAGGACAGAAAAAATATTATCAGACAATATTGAAAAGCTTCATGAAGTCGCAAGCTTTTTAATCGAAAACGAAAAAATGAATGAAGAACAGTTCTACAACATGATGGATGGAATTTCGTCCGAAGATATTAATAAATTGCAGGAGGATTGATTTTTATGCAGGATAATTCCGAAGAAAAAAAATCAGTCGATGAAGATGGTTATAATTATCCGAAAAAGGCAAATATACCTATAAAATTTTCCGATAACGTCGATAAAAAAGACGAGGATGAATTAGATTCGGAGAATGAAATAGAGGTACCCGATAATCAAAAAAATAACACGAAAACATTTTTGACCGTAGCTGTTGTTTTGCTGAGTATCTTGGTTGTAATGCTTGTGTCTTACATTATTTACACGGTAAAGGGAAGTTTTTCAGGGACGGGTGTAAACTCTTCTTCTCAAGGAAGCACTCAAGTTTCAAGCCATACTTCGGGAGAATCGGAAATAAAATTTGAAGAAAAACCTTCCGATTCCCGTGAACTTTCCGCCGAAACGATATACGCAAATGTTTCGCCTTCGGTGGTAGGCGTTGTGGTGTATGATTCAAAGGCAGATATAATTTCAGACCCTGTAAGTGAAGGATCGGGAATAGTAATAAGCGAAAAAGGATATATTGTCACTAATTCCCATGTTGTGGGTAATTCAAAGCAAAATCACATAAAAATAGTGCTCAATACCAACGAAGAATTTTCGGGAAAAGTTATAGGTTACGACAGCAAAACCGATATAGCGGTTATAAAAGTCGATAAAACAGGTTTAAAACCGGTTGTATTTGGAAATTCAGATGATGTTAAAGTCGGAGCTTCGGCTTTGGCTTTGGGTAACCCTTTGGGGCTCAATTTCGCAAGTTCTTTGACTCGTGGCATTATTTCGGCAATTAATCGTTGTTCATCGGGTTCCGCAAATAGTCTGGTTAAATACATACAAACCGACGCAGCGATAAACCCGGGAAATTCCGGTGGACCACTCATAAATATGTACGGCCAAGTAATTGGTATAAACTCTTCAAAAATTGCCGTTGCACACTGCGAAGGAATGGGGTTTGCAATACCGAGCAATACAGTCAAAACCATTGTGGATGACATCATCGACAAAGGATATGTTTCGGGAAGAGTGCGGCTTGGATTTATGGGTAAAATGATAAGTAATTTTCAAGCTCAAATGTATAACGTTCCTATCGGAGTAATAGTTTCCGAAATAAGCAGCGACAGTAATCTCGGAGCGTCCGGGATTCAATCAGGTGATATAATCACAAAAATAAATAACGTTAACGTCACAAGCATGGACGCTTTTTACGGTGAGCTTTACAGCCATAAACCGGGCGAGAGCATAAAACTTTCGATTTATCGTCCGTCCTCGAATCGTTTGAACTCAACCACATTTGATACAAACGTCGTTCTTTTGGAAGACAAAGGAGAAACTCAAGAAACCGCAAAATCAGTTTTACGTTAAAAAAACACAAATCCACCCGTATAGCGGGTGGTGTTTCCTTTTCAGGCATAGCCCTCAATACTACTGGCAAGCCATAATTGGCTTACTTGCCAGCCTAACAGCCATGCATTTGTTACTTACTATCCTTTAAAAGGGTCTCTTGGATCAAATAAACTTAATTGATTACTCAATTTATCTAATTTTTTATGTATCTCTTTTACACATAATAACCTTTGCACCAAAATTCTCAGTTTCTATATGAAAATTTCATGTTTACAAACCTATGAAATATCATTAAATTGTTTTTTCTTTAAAAATTTCCGGATTGCCGATTTAAAATAAATTTTTGTATATATTATATTTGTTACACCGCTTAAGCTTTACTGAATCACGCGGGTTTTCGCCTGGTTTTCTACACACAACAAGGGCTATCGAGCAAATCGACAGCCTTATTTTTTTGTTAATTATATAATAAACGTGATTTTTAGAGTTGTATTTTTGTTATTAAAAACAAATTGTTAATTTGTCGGTTTACGTTGAATAAAATATTATGTAATATATTCATTGTTGACAATTTTAATTTGAGGAGACAATTAAATATGAAAAAATTTCATTTCAAAGGTTCAGAGTTAAAAATAAGCATTTCGATTTTGATTTTCACGGTTTTAGCAATATTCGGATTTCGAATGTTTAACAGCTATTCTGAAGTTAAAGGAGCGGAGCGAAGTATTCCAATTGCAATGGCTTTGGATGATGGCTACACATATCCGACCATAGTTGCGATAACGTCTGCGATGAAAAATGCAAACAAAAACACTCACTATGACTTTTACATAATGCATCCATCGGAGTTCGGCTCGGAAAACAAAGATAAAATTCTTTCGCTCCAAAAAAAGTACAAGCAGTGTAGTATAAAGCTGATAGACATGGGCAAAGAATACAGCAATGCAAACGACGTTGGTCACATTACGACTCCTGCATATTACAGATTATCACTTTCAAGTTTGCTGCCGAATCTTGACAAGATTATATGGTTAGATGGAGATACGATTATTTTAAAAGACCTTCAGTCGATGTTTGACTTGGATGTAGAGGATTGTTACTACAGCGGATTTCTTGATGAGCATGCCGAAAAATTAGATACATTCGGAGTAGAATGCAAAAGGTATATTTGTTCGGGTGTTATGCTTGTAAATCTTAAAAAATTACGTCTAGACGATATGGTTTCAAAATTTAAAAATTTCATAGAAGAAAATAATGATAAGCTTGTTCAGCATGACCAAACGGTTATAAATTATGTTTGCAGAGGAAAATTAGGAAAACTACCTCCAAAATTCGGAATGTTTAATTTGTACGGTACTGCAAAAGAGTGCAGAGCATACTCGGATAAATTAGATTTTGAAGATAAATATACTCCGGAAGAATTGGAAAAATCTTTTAAGGAACTTGTAATAATCCACTGTGTAATGAAGCCTTGGAAAAACCCTAATTATGCGTTTGGAAAAACTTGGTGGGATTACGCCAAAAAGACTGATTTTTATCAGGAAATACTTGATAAATACCCTGTTTTTTAAATGAAAGGACGTGCTGAAAAATGAAAAAAATTCAGTTTAGATTTATTATTTTTACTGTGTTAATGATGTTTATTCCTGTAGCGGTTTTTGCTTCTAATGATTTAAGTTCCGAACAATTGCTTGAAAGAGAACCCGTTGACGTTGTTATAAAGTACATTGACCTTACTGATTCTAATCTCAAAAGGGAAGGCATACCTCAAATAAAAAAAGATGAGGATAACGACGAACTCAAATATGCGGTGCGTTCGGTGCTTAAAAATCTTCCTTGGGTACGAAAAATACATATCGTTATGCCAAATGAAAAAGTAAGATATTTTAAAGACCCAAGTTTGATAAGTGATAAAATATCATATATAAAAGACAAGGATGTTTTGGGCTATGACAGTGCTTCGTCGGTTACTTTTGAGTTTAATTTTTGGAAACTTAAAAAATTCGGTGTAAGCGAGAATTTTATATACATGAACGATGATTGCTTTATAGGCAAAAAGATGAAAAAATCTGACTTTTTCTATGTTGATAACAATAAAAAAGTTGTTCCGTATGTAATGTACAGTAAAGGGGTAGGAAAAAATCAATACAATAAAATAAGTAAATTGTATTCGGAATTAAAAAAACAGGTAGTAGGAAGAGGTCCGCATACAGGCGAAGGATTTAAATATCAACGTTTTTCTTCACTGATGTTTTTATATAAAGTTTTAGGAAAAGATATTTTTGTTCCGTCAGAAGACATGTATTACTGCCATCACAACGCTCTGGGAGAAAATTTAAGCGACTTAAAAGAATTGTACGATATTGTTAAAAGAAATGATCCCGATGCCTACTATTCTACCGAGGCAATAGTCAGAGATAATCGTGCTTTGCAGCACCAAACTTTATACAGTTTTTATGCTTTGAATAAACACAAAAGAAGAATAAACAAAATAAACTCATTATATGTAAACCTTTCTTCTGCTCCTTACTTTGATTACGATGTTCCTTTGTTTTGCATAAATACCGGTGGAAGCATGAATTACTCCAAAGCACATTATGCATGGGCTAAAATTGTAATGAATAAATTATTTCCTGTGCCTACTCCGTATGAAATTAGAGACGTAGAAAACGGAACGTATTATATCGAAAGTTCACAGCGAAGAGACAGAGTTCTTGATATAGAAAGTGCTTCAAAAAATGACGGTGCAAACCTTAGATTGTGGGAAAAAAACGGAACCGATGCGCAAAAATTCAGAATAGTTTATCAAAGCGACGGAACCTGTATTATTATACCCAAATGTTCCGGTAAGAGAATTGATGTATGTTGCGGTTCTTTTGAATCGGGAGCCAACGTGCAGCAGTATAGTAGAAACGGAACAAGAGCTCAAAGATGGTATTTCATTCCGGCCGGCGGAGAATATTATTACCTTGTTTCCGCGCTTAATAATCTTTGTGCAGACCTCGAGTGGGGCAAGGACGATGTCGGAACGAATATTAGATGTTGGGAAGCTAACGGAACAGGGGCTCAGAAGTTCAAACTTGTAAAAACGGTTTAATAAAATTAAAAAATATTATTGACATTTTTTCATAAATGAGGTAGAATAGACTGGAAAATAAAGTGGAGCGGATTTGTTCTCACCTCCAAGAGTTTATTCTTAAGAGGTCAATAATTTTGAGAATCGGCAGTTTATGTTTTGATTTATAAATTTATTGTATGAGTTTCAAATTCGACTCATACAATTTTTTTAATTTGAAAAAACTTTAACAAAGTTATTCAAACAGTTTTATGGAGGTGCTTAAATATTAGCAGTAAAGAACTTCAGATTAACGGTGAGATAAGGGATAAGGAAGTAAGGCTTATTGGTTCCGACGGCTCTCAAATAGGAATTGTTCCATTAAAAACAGCTCTTAATATGGCTGCCGAAAACAACATGGACCTTGTAAAAATTGCCGAAAATGCCGTTCCACCGGTATGTAAAATAATAGATTACGGTAAATATAAGTTTGAACTTGCTAAAAAAGAAAAAGAATCAAGAAAAAACCAAAGAATAATTAGTATCAAAGAAATAAGGCTTTCTCTTAATATCGATACTCACGATTTTGAAACCAAGGTCGGTCATGTCGTAAGATTTGTGGAAAGCGGAAATAACAAAATAAAAGTTATGATAAGGTTTAAGGGCAGAGAAGCAGGTCGTTCCGATGCGGGATATGAACTTATGAAAAAGTTTGCAGATGCGTGTTCGGATTATACTACAGTTGAAAAGCAGCCCAAACTTGAAGGCAGAAGCATGATAATGTTTCTTATTCCCAAGTCAAAAAACAAATCTCAAAGTTCTAATTCAAACAGTAAAAGTGTGAAAAAACAGGAAAATGTTGCAAAACAAGAACCTGTTGCAGCAGATTCCGAGATTTAAACTTTGATTAATACCGAAATATATAGATTTAAAATGTCTG
>CABUYS010000058.1 GCA_902495835.1 uncultured Oscillospiraceae bacterium
AATCTTCCCGTTTCGGGGTCATAATAGCGATAATTCAAATAATAAAGTTTGGTTTCTGAATCATAATAATAACCACGGTAGCGGAGCGGATTTATGTACCCAATGTGAGACTTATCGTTTGATATATCATTTCCATTTGCATCAGTCATTGAAAGTAATTTACCCCATGAATCATATACATAATTTGCAACAATTGCCCCGTTTGTATCTTTAATTCCCACGATATCACTTTGAGCATTAAATATGTAAAAATAATCTACGCCCTTATAATTAAAGCTCGGAGAGGTGATGTCCTTTGGAATGTACCATTTAAACGTGCTTTTATTATCATTTTGAGTTATATTTGATACATCCTCAAAATTGAAATTTATTGTTTCGCCATTTACTACTTTTTTAATTCTTCTTCCGTTTTTACCATAAAAATACTGAATATTTGTGTCTGGATTTGAAGCTTTTTTGAGTTTACCGTTTTCCCATGTAAAAGTCCAGCCATTGTGATAACTGATAGGATTTCCAAGCTTATCATAAGTAATGCTCCGATCATTATATGAAATCATTTCTCCTACATCGTTATATTTGTATTTAATTGTTTTTTCGGAGTTCGATTCAATAATATCCTCATTTGAAAAAGGATATATTTTTTTATTCAAAATATTTCCATTTGCATCATAAGAATACAGAATTGTTTTGTTTTGAATTGCATTATTTTCACGAATCAACTGTTTTTTTGAATCATAAAAATATCGAATTTTTGGTGCACCATCATATTTGATGACCGAGATACAATTTTCATTACAAAAATCATAGCTTACAGTCTTTTCTTGTAGTAAGTTTGCAGAAGTGCTAAAAGCTGAGGTAAAAGTTTGCGTCCCCATAAGTATTGCTAAACCAAATGCCAAAACTGAACGTAATATATTATTTTTCAAATTCAACAAACTCCTTTTTTAAAGTAAGATACACAAACCGCCACCTTTTTTAACTTCAAACCTTTTCAGCATTCCAGAATCAGGGTCAGAACTTGAAAGCTCCATTGAAGAGTAATAGCGATTAAACAAGAAATCAGTCAAGGTAGCAATTCCTCTGTCACCATCAATTTTAGAAGAACAACTTATATATGCACATGGAATCGCTTTTGCAACGCCCTCGAGCATTGTTATCTGCCTTCCTGCATTAACAATATTTGCATGTCTTTTATCATATTTACTTCCGACTATTATAATTTTTCCTGTTGATTTTATTTTTTCGTGAATATCACTATACAGCTTGTTTATATAACTCTCAGAACGTACATCAAATGGTTTGCTTATGTCATGGACTATAATCACAAAATCTGCGTTTTGAGTAAACGCCACAACTTCATTGTAATAACTTTCAGCCCCAGCCGTATCCCATACATTAAACTGTACTTCCTGATTGTTAATTGTTTTTGTAACATTTTCTCGAACCATTAGGTCAGAACGAGCTTCTGTCATGTCAAATTCATAACCTAAAATCCTTTTCCACAGCGATGTTTTACCTCCGCTTAAGTCACCGACCAAAACTACACGGGCGTACTTATCGGCAGCTAAAGCTGACGATGTCCCAAATAAGATAATCATCATAAAAATCGCAAATATATTTTTTAATCTGCGCATTAACAACACTCCTCAAAATTTTGTTGTAACACTTTGTACACTAGAGCAGTTCCCATTGATAATAATATAAGTCCTCCGACGACTCCTCCTGCGGTGCTACATATATTTTTTTTTTAGGTTCTTTAATGTTTTCACCCATTTTACCGCTTACTGTTCCTTCACCAATACTCCTGTATGCTTCACCTGAAATCCATCGGAGTGTTACAGTTACACTTCTTACATATGTTATGTCGGGATGTCCACGTCCCCATTTATTGTCTACGTGGAAAAACCGTTCCAACGAACAGGTAAAATCGTTTAACTGTTCTCGTCGTTTATTGTAGGTTTCTACATCCAAACGAGATTTCCCGTAGGTAACAAAATTTATTGCATTGTGCCACCAATTTCTACGAAACCAATTTCCCTGTAAGTGATTGATATAGCAAGTAAGTGGAGAATGAATATCCTTTAATTTTTTTAAATCTTTTTCAAAAAATATTTTACTTTCCACAATAGGGTCTAAAGATGGATCGGAAATATCATAAAGAACAATTACCGCGCTACATTTTTTGATAATGCTATCTAAATCTGACACGTCCCCGCCATCTGGGATAATATGAAATTTAATGTGATAATTTGTATCAATATCGGTGGCACGGACTACCGTTGAAAGTTCTTCGGTATTAACTTCAGATGTAAACTCAACTTCCATAGGATGCTCTATAGCTTTATATTCACACAACCTATGTGCGTAATTTAAAGCTTCACCTCTGCTTTGGCATAATATTGCGACATGCACTTGATAATCAATGGCACTTACTTTTGTCATCGGAAAAACAAAACTAACCACAAACAAAAGCGATAGAAAACATGAAATGATTTTTTTCATATATATACCTCTTCTTTCTTATAAAAATTTCAATAAAACCTTACTTTTGTGCCACATTTTGCCATTTAGCAAACCAGACATTAAAATAGAAATTTACATTTTGAGTATATAATCGACCTCCAGTTTAAAAATAATTAAATATAACTCTAATCTTTTTAATTATTCATTGAAAGAATCTATAGTCTGAGCAAATTTACAACATCAAAGACTAGATTGTTATACACAATTATTATAAGTTATTTGGAATTTATTTCAAATAACCCAAGACCTAATTTTATCAATTTCTCCATTTGATCTATAAATTATGTAGCTAATGAAATCTCATTTATTAAATGGCGCTAATATTTTTTATATACACATCAATATTCCATATATCCCAAAATTTAAAAAGAATACATCGTGTGCTATAATTTGTTTTTATATAAATAAAACTAAATATCATTCTTGCAAATCAGCAATTTGTTTGAAAAAATTTTAAAAATATCTGAAAATACCATTAAAATATTCACTAATATATACTGAAATTTGCGAAAGATATTTTATGGCCATATCTACTTTGTGTGCTAACTCTGACAAAAATATTAATATTTATTTTGTGGATGAAAATTCTAAAGATAATATGATGTCTGATGTTAATGGATGTGTTATGTATGATTGTTTTAGATTTTTCTGTTTTGATTTTTGTAGCCATTAAAAATACAACTGACTATTGTAACTCTTTAATGGATAAGGTAATAAACATTTCAATTAAATCAGCCAAACGAACTAAAGAAGCAGCATTGTGGGCATATGATAACTGAATTTAAGTTTAAATACAACTATCGTTACGACCTTAAATGGTCGTTTTTTTATGTCCATTTTTACATTTAATTTCATATATAAACACATTCAGAGAAATTCTCCGAAAAACCACCATTCATACAGTGACAAACTTTTTTAATCTGTGCCTATAAAATCTAATTAATAGCCAATATCTAAGTTTTTACCACATAGTTTGGCTATTTTTTAAATTAAAAATATCAGAAAGTGCGTAACCTGAAATAATTTAGGTGTAAACACTTGTAAAAAGGGGATTTTTAAGTTGTATAAATAGTTTTTTGTCTTGTATCAAATCAAATCACAAATAATATTCCCGCTTAAACAGGACATATTTATAATGCCTAAATTTTAAAAAGCAGAGTTTGCACAATAACGTGTTAAGCTCTGCTCTTTTTTGGTTCATGAGGACAAGCCTATGGTGAAACGGTGGTTTCTCTATTACATACGTTACCCATAGTCACTCCGAATTGTTTGAAAAAATCAAATAATTTGGAGGTTAGCGGTTGTGAAAAATCATCGTAACGATATAAAAAATGAAATAGCTTATTTTTATAAAGTAATAAAAAATATGGATTCAAAGGATAATATTAAAAATTCAAAAATAAGAGAACATGAAATTTCTCTTCAAGAAATTGTATATGATAATTTTTCGGACGATTTTGATGTGGACAAGCAAGCTGCAGAACAAAGTTTACTCGGTTGGATAGAATTAATCGAAAATGAAAATTTACATAAAGCGGTGAAAAGTTTATCAATTGAAGACCAGATTTTTATTAGTTATATAGTAAAGGAGTGCCGAACTCAGCGTGAATTATCAAAAATTTATAAAGTAGACCATAGGACAATCGGGAGAAAATTTGAGAAAATATTAAATGTAATCAGGAAATTTTTGTAAATAAAGTAGAAATATTAAATTTTTTCAGAAAACACGCCCCAAAAACACCCTCAAAAGACTCTTTATATATATGAGGGGATAAATTTTCACTCTATGTACTTTGAAAACCGAATAACAAAATCTCAGCAACAATTAAAGATACTCCTGCCCAGTCACAGTCCGAGCGTTGAAACAAAACAAAGTTGTTTTGTAAGCCGTCGCAGGCAATGAGGGTAGTTCCAATATTGGGGACGTGAAATTCGTGTGCCATTTTTTATAGTGGGCTGAGATATTTTAAATTTTTTAAGGAGAAAACACACATGACTGATTCATTTGAAACAATCTCGTTTACGAAACAGAGTAAAACTAAAATTGGAAAAACAACCTATATTATTAACTCTTATTTCGACAACAGCGGAGAAACATTAAAAGAAAAAATTAAAAATTTGTTGGTATCGGAGATTCAGAAAAAATCCGAGCAAATGGCTCTATAAAGCCAAAAAACATGATATAATATAATTGTAAACATTGTTTTTGGCTGTTAATTTGAAAGGAGAAAGGCTAATTGAAACAGTCAAACAAAACAAACAATATTTTGCAATGCAATAAAATAATGGATTTACATTTAAGCTCATTAAAACAGTCAACCGGAATAAACGACATTTTGGAATGCGATAAAATAATAGTTTTATATTTAAGATTATCGCGAGATGATGATTTAGAGGGCGAAAGCAACAGTATTTCAAATCAGAAAGCACTTTTAATGCGATACGCAAAAGAACATGGTTTTAAGAACATCAAAATTTTTATCGATGATGGAGTTTCGGGTGTTACGTTTAACCGGCAAGGGTTCAAAGAAATGATGCACCTTGTAGAAGCAGGTCAAGTGAGCACTATAATAGTAAAAGACATGTCAAGGCTTGGAAGAAATTACATTGAAGTCGGGCAACTCACTGAAACGATATTGCCGATGTACAACGTTAGACTAATAGCAGTAAACGACGGAGTTGACAGCGAAAAAGGTGAAGATGATTTTACACCATTCAGGAATATTATGAACGAGTGGTATGCGAAAGACATGAGCCGAAAAATGCGGTCGACACTCAAAATCAAAAATAGTCAAGGCTATGCAATAGGACACCCGCCGTATGGTTATAAGTATGATGAAATTGACAAAAAGCGTTGGACTATTGATGAAGAAGCTGCAGACGTTGTTCGCCACATATTTAATCTCAGAAAACAAGGCGAAAGCGTAAACGGAATAGCAAGGATTCTAAAAAGGGAAAAGGTTTATATTCCCTCAGTTTATGCAATGAAAAGAGGCTTTAAAAAACCACTAGCTAAACCACCGCTTGGAGAGTATTTGTGGACTCATGTAATGGTTCGGAGTATAATGTCTAATCAGTCTTATGTCGGAGACGTTGTAAACTTTAAAACATACAGCAAATCGTTTAAACTAAAAAAACGTCTTGATAATCCGGAAGAGAATTGGCAAATACACAAAGACGTCCATGAACCAATAATTGACAGAGAACTTTTTGAAATGGTGCAAAAAACTTTCAAAACCACTAAATGCCAAAAACCGAGGCATATCGAAAAGAATATGTTTGCAAGATTCCTTAGATGCTCAGATTGCGGGGCTAATCTTAATTACAAATACACAAGTGACAATCCTGATAATCATTACTTCTCATGTAAAAATAACCGAGCACAAAATGGTTTATGCAAGAAAACTCATCATATCAGAGTTGACGTACTTACAAACTTAGTAAAAAATGACGTTGCAAACATAGTAAAGTTCGCTACGGAGTTTGAAGATGAATTTGTGAAGATAGTCGTTGATGAGGATTATAAACGTATTCAAGCGACCCAAAAGAAAAACCTCGAAGCGTTAAATAAAATGCTTTCACGTGACAAAGAACTTGATACTTTGTGTGAAAAAGTCTTTGAGGAAAAAATCTTAGGCAATCTATCAGAAGAAAGATTTTTAAAGCTATCGCAGAAATATGAGGAAGAACAGTTTGAACTAAAGGCTCAAATTAAAAACATGAAAAAGATAGTTGCTGAGGAGAAAAAGCATGAGCTTAATGCTGATGGATTTCTGAAAATCGTCAGAAAATATTCTGAAGTAGAGGAATTAACACTTGATATTTTGCAAGAATTTATTGATAAGATTGTCGTTCATCACCGCGAAGAAATTATGGGAGAAACTATCCAAAAAATAGAGATTTATTACAAAATGATAGGCCATGTAGAAATTCCAAGAATGTCAAAACTTGAACGAGAAAGTTATATAAGGAATTTTGGTCGCATGAAAAAAGAGCAGATTGCTTAAAAACAATCTTACTCTTCAACAATGGATAATCATTAAGAAAACCAAGACCCTAATGGTTATCCAGCATGGTGCGGTCAGCGGGACTTGAACCCGCACGTCTTGCGACACATGCCCCTCAAACATGCCTGTCTGCCGATTCCAGCATGACCGCTTAAGTATTACCTATATAGGATATCACAATATAATAAATTTGTCAATAAACGTCAACGTACATATATGTATTATATAAATACTTTTTTTATACAAATAAACCTTTTGAATCTATTTAAGCATATTTTTTATAATTAAATTCTCAATAATTAGTACAAAAAACTGACACATACATAAACCAGTATCAGTTTTTGTATGTAGAAAACCACATAATAGTCGCGTAGTTCCGTGATAGCTTAAGCGATGCAGGAAAGGCAAAAAAGTAAAATAGATTAGCAGTCTGGAAACTGCTAAAAGATACATCAAAAGGAGGACATTTAAAGTGAATGACACATAAGCTTATTACATACAAAGTGAAACTGCAAATATCATAAAAATTAGAGATAGAAGCTATATTTAGAAAATAAAGAAGATGAACTGAGAGAACAATTAACAATCTTCTCGCAATTGTCAGACCGTATCAGACTTCTTTAGAGAGGCAGCCGGTAAAACAGGGCTTCGCCCAATAAAGAAATACCTCCAGCCTAGCTGGAGGATGTTTATTTATTTATTTTGATTATTTCCAGAGCGTAGTATCATTTATGCCGCACTGTGGAGCATTAAAAGTAATTTCTTTTCCGGTTTTTCTCTGCCTCAAGTAATCCTTAAAACAAAGCATAAATTTATTTGTAAGCATAGTTATTGAAACCAAGTTTACAGTCGCCAAAAGTGCCATTGCTATTTCCGCTAAACTCCAAACAAATTTCGGTGTTATGACACATCCGCCTGCTACAGCAATCAAACATACCGTTCTGATTGTTTTTACGAATTTTTCATCTTCTTTAATAAAAAGTATGTTCGGTTCCGATATTCCAAAGTTTCCTATTATGGCTGAAAAAGCAAAACATACAACAGATATCGCTATGAAATATTCTCCCCACGCTCCGACTTGAGAACTTACAGCTTTTTGCATAAGTGGTATACCTTGCATATCGGGGCTTAATTTTGTTTTTGAAAGTAAAATTATAAACGCAGATGTTGAACATATAAAAAATGTATCTATTCCGACAGATAGAATTTGCATAACGCCTTGTTTTGCAGGGTGAGATGTATCCGCAGTAGCTGCAGAGTTAGGAGCACTACCCATTCCTGCTTCGTTAGAAAGTAAACCCCTTTTGATTCCCAGCAAAACTACGCTTCCTGCGAATCCTCCTGCTATAGATTTAAAATCAAACGCATCTCTGAATATCATAGAAAAAATTTCCGGCATACGACCTATATTGGTGATCATTATGTAAACACCTACCAAAAGATAAACCGACGCCATAGTAGGAACTAAATATGAAGAAACAAAACTTATTCTGTACATTCCACCAAATACAACCAATCCTATAACGCAAGTAAAAACTATACCTATAATCCATGGCCAAGGAGTTTCTCTGTACGAAGGGATAAAATTTTCAAACGCTGTGGACATATTATTTGATTGTAGAGCACTAAATGCAAACATATAACAAAAAACAAACAATCCAGCGAAAAGTGTTCCTAAACGCTTCTTACCAAGAGCATTTTTTATGTAATAAGCAGGTCCACCTACGAATAAATTATTTTCGCTGCTTCTCACTTTATACATTTGAGCTAACGTTGCTTCAACGATTGATGAAGCAGAGCCTATAACAGCCATTAACCAAATCCAAAAA
>CABUYS010000059.1 GCA_902495835.1 uncultured Oscillospiraceae bacterium
AAGCAGATGCAGCAAAAAAAGCAGCAGATGCAGCAAAAAAAGAAGCAGATGCAGCAGCAAAAGCAGCAGCAGCAGCAAGAAAAGCAGGAGACATACGTGTTGCTCTTGATGGCTTGGATGGTGCAGTTAACTCTCAAAAAGCTAATTCATAACAATTATTCCCTAGCATTATATTAAAGTAAAAAATAGAAGCAATTATTAAAGTTCTCCCTTTAATAAAGTTTTATTCGACAACGTAAAAAATCTAATAAAAATTTAATAAGTTTAATTTGTAACAAGAAGTACCCTGGTTTCCTAAGTTGTTTTACACCCTATTTTTATAGGGTGTGTTTTTTATTTTTAAAAACTTTCTATGCTTTTAAATAATTTCATTATGTGTTATAATCATATAAGATTAATATATTCAGGTGGTGGATTGTCAGTGAGTACAGAATTTTATATTACTGTGGCGGACATAGTACGTGAGCTTTCTTTTAAAGTAGCCCTTATGCCTAAAGACCCCAAAACCATAAAAATCGTTTCCCGTGACATAAATCGTATGGGTTTGGAACTTATAGGGCCTTTGGAACATTTCGATAACAAAAGAGTCATGATTATGGGCGAAAGTGAAAGTTATTTTTTGTCTACTTTGACAACTGAAGAAGTATACAAATCAGTAGAAGCTATACTCTCTCTCCTACCGCCTCTACTTATAATTTCCTACGGTATCAAACCTATACAAGAAATTCTTGATGTAGCTCAAAAATATGGCGTTGCTGTTCTTACTTCTGAAGAAACTGCTGCCGAAGTTACTGCAAAATTAACTCCTTTTCTTAACATTCACCTCGCTCCTCGAATGACCCGTTCCGGAGGACTTTTGAATGTTCACGGTGAAGGCATCCTTATCGTCGGCGAAAGTGGTGTTGGAAAAAGCGAAACCGCTATAGAACTTCTCAAAAGAGGTCACAAACTTATTGCCGATGATTTAGTGGAAATAAGAAAAATTCCCAAAAATACCCTAATAGGTTCCGCACCTGAAAACATTCGGCATTTTATTGAAGTTCGCGGAATAGGTATTATAAACGCCAGAAGAATTTTTGGTATAGGTGCAGTTAAATTAAACGAAACAATTGACATGGTAGTAAATCTCGAAACATGGAAAGATGAAAAAGATTATGACAGAATGGGCGCCGAGTATGTGTATACCGAAATACTTGGTGTGAAAGTACCATTTATAAGTATCCCTGTGAGACCCGGAAGAAATTTGGCTGTAATAATTGAAGTTGCTGCAATGAATAACCGCCAAAGAAAACTTGGATACAACGCCGCAAGAGAACTGTTTATAAGTTTGGGCATGGAATATCCAAAGATTGAAACCCCTAAAATAGAAAAATGTATTTGGGATATTTGACCAAATTCATCAACAAGGAGAAACGAATAATTAATGTATTCCGACATAATTAAACTCTGTAATCACTTGGGCTGTACTGCTATTTCAAACGAGCCTCTAAAAAAACACACTTCTTTTAAAATCGGTGGGCCTGCCGATTTATTTGTGTATGTTAATAGTATAGATAATTTAAAAATTATTTTAAATTACATAAATACACAAAATATACCGTTTTTTATCTTAGGAAACGGTACTAATATTTTAGCGTCTGATGAAGGATTTAGAGGAGTAGTCATAAATTTAACAAAAATTCCGAAAAAATTATCTATTGAAAACAATAATATAATAACCTGCAGTTCAGGCGTTTCTCTTGCTAGAGTTTGTGTTTTCGCTTTAAAAAATAGTCTTTCTGGTTTGGAATTTGCTTGGGGAATTCCTGGTTCGTGCGGAGGAGCTCTGTTTATGAACGCCGGTGCTTATGGAAGCGATATGTCTGATATAATATTAGAAGGTTCTCACATAAAAGATGATGGAACTGAAGAAATTCTAATGAAAGATAAACTAAATCTTACCTATAGAAAAAGCTATTACTCAGATAAACCGTTTATAATAGCCTCTATAAAAATGCAGTTAAAAAACGAGAATTTTACTATTATACGTTCTAAAATGTATGAAAATATACTAAAAAGAAAAACAAAACAGCCCCTTGAATTTCCAAATGCAGGAAGCATATTCAAACGACCCGAAGGATATTATGCGGGAACTTTAATCGAACAGTGTGGACTCAAAGGGAAAAAAATCGGTGGAGCTATGGTAAGCCCAAAACACGCGGGATTTATAGTGAATACCGGCGATGCGACATCCGCCGATGTATGCAATTTAATAAATTTGATTAAAGAAACCGTCTACAAAAAAACTGGAGTAACTCTAGAATGCGAAATTAAAACTTTGGGGAATTTATATCTATAACGTGAGGGATAAAGAAAAATGTCTTTTTCACATGAAGTAAAAAAAGAACTTTTTTCACTTACAACAATGTTGAAACATCAAAGCTTAGCAGAACTTAGTTCTATTTTTTATTTTTTAAACATCAATTTAAATAAAAAAAGCATTACTTTTTCAGAAAACAAAGATATATTGAACAGAATACATCTTTTAATTGAAAATAGTAATGTTAAATTAAATATGGATAATTTTAATATTAAAAATTATATAGATAAAAAATTATATTCAGATGTTCTAAGAGGCGCTTTCATTTCTTGTGGAAGTATACTTAATCCGGAAAATGAATATCACCTAGAATTTAATACTCACTCCGAAGAAATGTGCGAAACACTTAGTGAAATGTTTAAATTGTGTCCTACTTTGAATTACTCGCCACCTATCATAAATCGCAGAAATAAATATGTAATTTATCTAAAAGAAAATGAAAAAATTATAGATTTTTTGACATTTATAGGTGCACAACAATCTGCTATGAAATTTATCCAGATAAAAATGTTAAAAGAAGTTAGAAACAATATAAATAGATCCACAAATTTTGAAACAGCAAATTTGTCTAAAATAACAAATTCTTCAACTGAACAAATTAAAGCCATTAAAAAAATACAGAAAAAAATAGGATTGGATTCCTTACCTGAATATTTAAGAGAAACCGCAATTTTAAGATTAAATAATCCTTATGTTTCTCTTAAAGAACTGTCTACGTTTTATAAAAATCCTGTAAGTAAATCCGGAGTAAACCATAGATTAAAAAAAATAGTTAAAATTTCTTCTACATTATAGAAATTTATGCCAGTTTTTTTCTAAGTTCTTTTAATAAAACTTTTTCTCTACGAGAAACTTGCACTTGAGTCATTCCCAAACTTTTAGCTGTTTCTGATTGAGTATGTCCTTCAAAAAATCTAAAATAAATTATGTTTTTATCACGAAAAGAAAATTCATTTAAAACTTGTTTTATTGAAATTTCTGTAGAAATTTTTTCGTCGTCAAAAAACACGGGAACTTCAACCGTAGAATTTTCGTTCTCGTATGAAGAATCTAATGATACAGGAGATTGACATACATCTAATACTTCTAAAATTTGCTCCCTTTCAACCCCCATACAATTACATAATTCATTTATAGTTGGCTCTCTTTCGTAAAATTTCACAAAGTTTTCTCGTTCTATTCTTACTTTATTGCTAAAATCTTTAATTTTACGACTGATTTTTATAGAATTATTATCTCTAAAAAGAGCTTTTATTTCTCCTAAAATCACCGGAACAGCATATGTAGAAAACTGAAATCCTTTCGAAAAATCAAATTTTTTAGCGGCCTTGGTAAGACCGATGCACCCCGACTGAAATATATCATCATATTCAACACCTCTTCCCCTGAATCTTTGAGCACAAGAGTGCACAAGTCCCAAATGTTCTTCAATATTTATAGTTTTTTCAAGAGTTTTATCGCTCATTTTTTACAGTCCGACGAATTATAAATTTCTGCAATGTAACTGTGGTTCCCTTTCCTACTTTTGAAGTAACCTTTATTCTATCCATAAAACTTTGCATAACTGCAAACCCCAATCCGGAACGTTCGCTTCCACCAGTAGTAAAAAGTGGTTCCATAGCTTGTTCAATATTATCAATACCACACCCATTATCTTTAATTTTTATTAAAATTTTTCCATTTTCGTATATTTTAGACGATATGTAAATTTTTCCTATCCCAGATTTGTATCCATGAACAATACAGTTTGTTACCGCCTCAGAGACTGCAGTTTTTATATCCGCAAGTTCATCTATAGTCGGGTCCAATTGAGAAACAAACGAAGCCACTACGCTTCGCGCGAACCCCTCATTACACGACCTGCTAAAAAAGTTTATATTCATTTCGTTTACTACGTTTTGCATAATTTTTATTCTCCTCCTTTTCAAATATGCCCAAAGCGCCAAGACCTGAAAGTTTTACCATTCTTTCCAAATTTTTTGGTACATTTATCACTTTCATTTTTCCTTTTATAGCGCTCATTAGTTTAAATCTACCCATAATCAACCCTATTCCGGAAGTATCCATAAATTGAACACCTGAAAAATCCATTTCCAATAAATGAGGACTGTATTTTTCAATATAAAAATCTATAGATTCTCTTATTTCTTTAGCAGTATGATGGTCAATATCACCTTCTATAAACGCCGTAAGCGTATTATTATAGGATGAAACACGTACACCCATTGTATAACCTCCTCTATCATCGCAATATTTTTACAGTAAGCTTGTACAAATTTTTAAACTTAAAAGTTCTTTACCACTTATAATGATAAAGAACTTTTTTTAATTATTTTGTAGAACGATGTCAAGAGAATTATTAAATTTTTAATTAGAAAATTCTTCAATAGTTTTTTCTAATTTTTCAATTTTATTTTTCAATTTATTGTACATTTCTATAGCACCGTCAACTATTTCTTTCGGAGCGTTTGAAATAAATTTTTTATTATTTATCCTTTGTTCAGCTTGAATTAATTGTTTTTGGGAAGATTCAAGTTCTTTTTTTAATCTTGCTTTTTCGGCAGAAATATCCACTAATTCTTCCGTAGGTATATAAATTTTTACATAATCATTAACTGCTGCCATATACTTATCAAGACTGATTTTTTCAGAAACAATTACATCTTTAGCTGTCGCAAGCTTACAAATGATATGTTTATTACTTTTCAAATTTTCCAAATATTCGGAATTGGAAGTTTCAATATAAATAGAAGCTTTTTTACCTTGAGGAACACTCATTTCTCTGCGTAAATTTCTAACAGATTTTATAACAGACATCAAAATTTCAACATTTTTTTCTGATTTTTCAAAAACAAATTTGTCATCATATTCAGGAAATTTAGAAATCATTATTGAAGAATTTTCACAAGGGAAGGACATCCATATTTCCTCGGTTATAAAGGGCATAAATGGGTGAAGTAATTTTAAAATATTTGTCATTGCCCACAATAAAACTTCTTTTTTGCCCGAAATTTTAGAAAATTCAATATACCAATCGCAAAACTCATCCCAAATAAAATCGTAAAGTTTTTGAGCAGCAATTCCAAGCTCAAATTTATCCATACTTTCTTTTATTTCTTTTGAAACTTTATTTATTCTGCTAACTATCCAACAATCTGTAGTACACATCTCTTCAGGCAATTCGACTGATTTTATTTCTAAATCATCAACATTCATGTGCACAAATCTAGCTGCATTCCATATTTTATTTGCAAAATTTCTACAGGACTCCACTTTTTCATAGAAAAATCTCATATCGTTTCCGGGAGTTGTTCCCAAAATGAGAGAAAATCTAAGTGCATCAGCGCCATATTTGTCTATAATCTCTATAGGATCTATTCCGTTACCCAAAGATTTAGACATTTTTCTTCCTTGAGAATCTCTTACCAATCCATGAATTAAAATATTTTCAAAAGGTGGAACTCCGGCTATTTCAATTGATGAGAAAATCATTTTGGCAACCCAGAAAAAAATTATATCATACCCAGTAACGAGGACATTCGTAGGATAAAAATAATCTAACTCGGGAGTTTTTTCCGGCCAACCCAATACCGACAAAGGCCACAATCCCGACGAAAACCAAGTATCTAATGTATCTTCGTCTTGGTAAATATTTGATGTTCCGCAATTTGTACATTCATGGACATCTTCTCTTGAAACGATAACTTTGCCGCATTCTTTACAATACCAAACAGGTATTCTGTGACCCCACCACAATTGACGAGAAATGCACCAATCTTTGATATTTTCCATCCAATGATAGTATATTTTACTAAATCTATCGGGAATAAAATTTGTTTTTTTACTTTTAACACAATCGATCGCAGGTTTAGAAAGCTCTTTCATTTTAACAAACCATTGCTTAGACACGCGAGGTTCGACGGTAGTATCACACCTATAACAAACACCAACATTATGTTTTATTTTCTTTACGCTGTCAATAAATCCGTTATTTTCCAAATCATTTACAAGAATTTTTCGTGCAGAATATCTATCAAACCCTCGATATTTTCCTGCATTTTCATTCATAACTGCCGATTCGTCCATAACATTTATGACATCTAAATTATGTTTAAGGCCTACTTCAAAATCGTTAGGGTCATGAGCAGGTGTGATTTTTAAAGCTCCCGTTCCGACTTCCATGTCTACATATTCATCAAAAATAATTGGTATTTCACGATCAACCAATGGGATTTTCACATTTTTTCCTGACAAATTTTTATATCGCTCATCGTTAGGGTTTACAGCTATCGCTACATCTCCAAACATGGTTTCAGGTCTGGTTGTCGCTACAGTTATAAACTCATTACTGCCGACTATAGGATATTTTATGTTCCAAAAACAACTGTCCTGTTCTTCAAAATTAACTTCTGAATCAGATATTGATGTGTGGCACTTAGGACACCAATTAATTATTTTTTCACCTTTATAAATTAAACCTTTTTCATAAAGATGAACAAAAAATTCTCTTACAGCTCTGCTACAACCTTCGTCCATAGTAAATCTTTCTCGCGACCAGTCACAGGAAGCACCCAATTTTTTTAACTGATTTACTATGTTACTTCCGTACTCATTTTTCCATTTCCATGCACGCTTTAAAAATTCTTCACGACCTATGTCTTCTTTGGAAATTCCCTCTTTTCTCATTTGCTCGACTATCTTAGCTTCTGTAGCAATTGCGGCATGGTCTGTGCCGGGAATCCAAAGCGCCTCAAAGCCTTGCATTCTCTTAAATCTTATTATAGCGTCCTGCAAAGATGCATCTAACGCATGACCCATGTGAAGTTTTCCTGTAACGTTAGGAGGTGGCATTACTATTGTATAAGGCTTCTTATTTTTATTTACTTTAGCTTTAAAAAGACCTTCTTTTTCCCAAAAATCATATAATTTTTTTTCTGTTTCCTTAGGATCGTAGGTTTTACTGAGTTGTTCTTTCATATTCCTGACTCCTTATTTACTGATTCAAAACGTCGGATATCAGACCTCTTATATCCTCTATTCTTTCGCCTGTAACCGAAGAAAATTTTATTTTTTTAATACCAACATATTTTTTCAGTTCTTCCTCCATGGATTTTTCACGTTCTAACCTTTGCGTTTTATTAAATTTATCCACTTTAGAGGCAACTATAATAAACGGAAATTTATTTTCATATAAATAATCCAACATTTGATAATCTAAATCCGACGGCTTGTGTCTTACATCTATAATTTGTATAACAAGCGAAATATTTTTACTGAAATTAAAATATCCTTCAACCAGCTTAGACCATCTTTGCTTTTCTGAAAACGAAACCTTGGCGTATCCGTATCCCGGCAAATCAACAAAACGAATATTCTTTAAACTGTAAAGATTTAAATTTACAGTTTTTCCTGGTTTGTTACTAATTCTTGCCAAAGATTTTCTATTTAAAATTTTATTTATAATAGAGGATTTTCCAACGTTAGATTTCCCCGAAAAAACAATTTCAGGAATTTCATCCAAGGGAAATTGATTTAAATTTCCTACAGATTTTTCAAAAAACGCATTATTAAAATTTATCATACGGCACCATTTACTTTTTTCTTTTTGGAAAGATTTTTATTTTCAAATCCGTTCAATGAATGTTTGAAAACTTCGTTTAAATTATTTACTTTGACAAAATCGACGGATTTTTTTACAATATCATCAATTTTTTCTATATCATTTTCATTTGCCCGAGGAATTATAACAGTTTTCACGCCATTGCTATACGCAGCCATGCACTTTTCCTTTAGTCCACCTATGGGAATCACTCTACCTTTTA
>CABUYS010000060.1 GCA_902495835.1 uncultured Oscillospiraceae bacterium
CGGTAACGTACATTTTAAAGTACATAGAAAAGTCGGGTGAAAAGATTATATATTCACGGGATCTGCCGCAATTTTTTATCGGCGATATTATGGAAAACGATATAGCAAGCCCGATAGGAATAGAGGATCAGAAAATGCTTTTATACGACGATTTCGATTTATACTCGGAGGGCGAATATATCGGCAAGCCTACGCCCGAAAATATTAAACTTATGCCGAAATGCAATTAAAAAAAGTCGAATAATAGGCAAAAAATATTTGCCTTGGATAAATAGTCGACGAATTTTTATGTAGGATATTAAAACAGTTGAATAAAAATAAGTTGTATGTTATAATAAAATCATCAAGACTTCGTCAAAGAAATAATGGCTCGTGATTGTGTCATTGGGCATATATGCCGATAACATTTGGCACTAAGTTGATTTGAGAATAGTAGTAAATAAAACATTATTTTAATAGGAGAAAATATTATGAGATACAAAAAGCTTTTGACAACAATCATCACATTTATTTTTCTGCTTAGTATAAGCTTGGTTTTTGTTGGTTGTAATGATGACGGAACTAATAAGGACGGGAAATATGAAGTTACGATTCGTATCGCTTGTGATGATGGTGAAACATGGGTTTTCACCCCTGATACGGATGAAATACAAATAGAACGTGATTATGATGGCCGAGAACATAAATATTATATTGACGCGTATCAAATTCCTGAAAAACCTGGGTGGGAAGATAAATGGATATCTCCAGATGGCGAAGGAGCTAATGTTTTTCAGATTAGTATTTTATATGTTGATAACGAGGGAAACTATAATACACAATTAAAAAGAGTGTGTGATTCTGGAAAGTATATAATTACTGTTGATGCGTCAAAAACGTCCACTTTATGGAAATTTCGCGAAGTTTATTTATATGTAACTGTGAAATAAGGAGAAATATAAATGAAGAAAAATAAAAAATTATTTTCTATTATTTTAGGTACTGTGATGGCTGGAAGCGTTGTAGGTATAGGAAATATTACAAAAAATGCTTCTGCGGAAAAAGCTGGTGTGGTTTTATCTGCAGAAGATTATACCTCAAGTGATAATTTGCTTCAAGCTAATGGTATCCCATCAGGTAAAAAAATTCAAGCTTTTTCTGATGAAGTCAAAAATGCTCTTGCAGGAGCGGACTGTTCGGAAATTACGCAGGTAGTTCCTCGTCAATATATGGAAGCAACGGAAACGAATGCGATATATCAATATAACGGCAAAGAATATGGCTTTTATATGGTCAAAGAAGGAGATTATTTTGATCTTTTATTAATAGACTTCGTTTATGAGTTTAATGATGAAAACGATCATAATAATGAATATAAAATCCGTATAGAACCGTTGTTACAACAGTCATTTTTACGACAAAGTACCAGCGACGGATACATTTGGACAAAATATTGTAGCGATACAAGGTATACATATTATGTCGCTAATCCACGGTTTGCGACAGGGCTTTTGAACGAAAATGACTTAAATTATGGGGATGGTGATTATAGTAAAAAGGATGATAATGGACTTATTATTCAACAAACACGGCTGAATTATGGGAAAATCAGCTATAAAACCGAAAAAGATTATCTGGCATTAAAGGCAGAATTTTTGGGTACTAAGGCTTTGGATTGTGTTGTCGATTCTTTTGTGGATTTCTTAGATCTTTACACATTTGGGATAGCGGGGAAAATTAAAGATTTGTGGGATGATGCAATGGATGTTGTAGAGCATGAAATCGATATGTACGAACAAGGTAAAGAAGTTACAATTTTGGCGGATAATGAAAAAAATATTTTTACGAACTTATCGAGGCAAGATCAATATGATAATCCTTCTATTAAGGGATATTCTCGTGCCGCTTACTTTATGCCAAATGAGGATGAAGAACTTATCTTGTCGGAGGCGGATGATTCATATGCAGAGTTTATTGTTGTGTTAAATGACACAAATCAAAGTAGCCGATTAGTTCAAATTTGTGATTTTGAAATTGTAAGACGACAAGGAGATTGGTCTTCGATGCAATACGTTGATGGACCAAATGTAGATGATGTAGATAATGCGTTTACGTTTTATAAAGAAAGGCATTTATTTGAAAAAACTTTTTCAATGGATAAAAATATCATGCCATACTATTTGCTTGCAAATGGACGGAAAACGTTTAAATTTATTCCAAAATATAGTGGGAGATACAATATTAAAAGTAATAATAGTCTTGTGAATATAATCATTGATAATGTATTATATGGGAATGCTATTATGGAGATGGAATTGGTGGAAGGCAGAACTTATAATATTGCTTTTACATCAATCCAAAAAGCGATTGGCATTGGCGATATTGAGGTCAGTACCTCAAACGATGGTGTTTTAATAGATGCAGGGAAGAATTTTGTGAAAAAATTTATTCCTGCAAGCACGGGGGTATATGCTATTACAGCACAAGGCGCAAAAATTACTGTTTGCACAGATATTTTTGGGAGTAATACATTAACGGCGGAGGAAAATAATGGAGAACTACTAGTCTTCTTACAAGTGGGGGTGGATTATTATTTTGTTATTAGGAATATATCCACCGAGTCTATTACAACGGAAATTTTGGTAACAAATGCTGAATTAATCTCTCTAAAGAACAATGAGATAAGTATGCTTTCTTGTAAAGCGAATGTATCCACGTATTGTCAGTTTGATGTTGTAGAAGAAGGAAAATATGACTTTGTATTTTATGGAGATAATGCATATAGCGTGAGATTTATTATAGCATCTACTAATGGGCAAGAAATTGCATTTGATAGAGGAACGGGCGATGATTGTACTCTTTTAACAACGGAAACTTTAAGTACAGGTGTGTATTATATACATATAAAAAGTACAGCTGATATAGAGATAAGTTGTATAGTGAATCATAATTCGACAAGTTATGCTTGGAAAATTAATGGTATAACATATACAGGTGGAGGCCTTCGTAGAGGAGCGACTTATAAAATCGAGTTAGTGAATGAATATGGGGATGTGTTAAAGGATAGGATTTTTATGATTGAGCAAACATATTCCCAATTTGCGGTATTAGAAAAAACTGATACGGGATATACGCTAAAGATTAATGACGATGCAAAAATTTTTAACGACAATTTAACGTATTACTGTACTATATACGTTAAAGATAATCAAAATATCAATATATCCTTTCCTGTCATTTTTCAATACGATAATTTAAATTTAGTAGGTGTTTCCTTAGACGAGTTTGATGAAATCCCTAAAATTAAATTTAATGATCCGACAAACGGTAGTGAAACAGCAAAACTATACTGTACTTATAATTTTGATGGCGGGGCGACTATAGAATATTGTATTGATATAGGGATGTCGTCGGATTACAATATGACAAAGATTAAGAATTTCAATCAAACGTATTTTAATATTATGGATTTTACGATTGAATATATTGAAATTTATCAATCAAATACAATAATTGGAAAAGTTTATAACAGGGCATTATCTAAATATTCTGGAAAAATTAATAACACATACATTGAAGTTATAGATATAGGAATTCATTTTGAAAGCGGAATAGGTAGTACTGCAGATCCGTTTATAATTAATAATTATTTGCAATTTGAACATATTGATTATGCTATAAAAAATGGCGAATTAAATTATAGTTTTTTAATCAAAAGAGCGCATTTTTGGGGCGCGCATACTATTCCAATGTTCGATTGTACTCTAAATGGTACTTTTGATGGAAATAATTATAGAATTACACAAGATTCGCACGATGTATTAAAGACGGGAGACAAAGCGCTTTTTCAAACAATTGGCAATACAGGCATTGTTCAAAATTTAATATTGACGACGTCGTATAGTAAGGGGGTGGGGACTAATAATTCAATTGCTGTAGTGGCGATAGAGAACTATGGCGAAATCAAGGACTCCAAGTTTATAGCATATTTTGATTCAAGCGAAACGGGTATGTATGTAGGAGGTGTTGTTGCGAAAAATTACGGGCGTATAATTAATTGTGAAGTTGATGGTGTTATTGAAGGCGGTAAATATTTTGGCGGAATTGCAGGGTATAATACCCAAACAATTTCTTTATGCAAATTTAGCGGATCTATGTTTTATATGAACCGTCATAGTGATAATGACTATATTGGTGGCATAGTAGGATATTTTGAAAAAGGGCTTGTATCTAATTGTAGTTTTAGCGGATCAATTAAAATTATTGAAAAAGATTGGGAAAGTCGTTCGTATCAACCCTATGTAGCGGGTATTGCTGGATGGAAAGGAACAAATGGCTTTTTGACTGCGAATAGTTATCCGGGGACGGTTGATGTAACAAATCTTAATCCTGATGTTTCTTGGTGGGCTTGGTTTAAGACACATCATTTTAATCAACAAGGTAATGTAAGTGAACTTGCAAATTTTTAAATGTTAGAACGGACAGCGGCAGTTTATTGCCGCTGTCCCATAACTTTTACTTTAAAAATATCAAAATAAACAGCACGTATTTACATTATAACAGGTGCTAAATAATTTTTATTTAGTATAATAAATTTACAATCATTTTCTAGACGTTAATTTACCGAAGTTTGTGAAAATTTAATAAAAAGTGTAGCGATGCAAACAATATGAATTGCAGGCTTTTTTAGATAAATAGCACAAATTACGGACAAAAGTCCGTTCGGAGCAATTATTTCGCCTCCGATGTATGACGAAAAGAAAATAGAGATTGTTTAAAAATATAAAGAACTTTTGATAAACAATAAGGGAAAAGCGCATAATTTTATTTTAAAATTTGTATATCATTATGAGCAGGACGATATAGCGTGAGGGTACATTTGAAAAAGGTCCCGTATAAAGACTTTTGCCTCTCGTCAAAAACGAGAGGCTTAATTTTTTATGAGAAAAAAATAATTCAAACATATTTTGAATGGAAATTAAAAATATATATTTTATTTCAGTGTAGAAAAATTTGATAGTTTTTTAACGGGGAAAAGAAGTATAATAGAGTAAACAGGAAAATATTTGGCAAAGGCGCGACTCTTGGACAAAGAGTCGCGCCTTTGGCTGTTTACAGGCAAAGGCGCGACTCTTTGTCGGGTGAGGGGAAATGAAAAAGAATGCATTGCGGAAGTTTTTGGGGATATATCACCTCATACAAGATGATGTAAAAGAAGAACGAACGGAAACTGTAATACAATTATACGGGCGAAAGAAAAAGATATGTATTCCCGAATGGTTTTTTAAAATAGAAGACGTTTTTCAACAGATATTATCGGTTGACGAAAACGAAATAGTAAAAGAAATCATAGAGAAGGTATACCGAAAAGGCGCGGATGATAAAGTTTTATTGTCCGGATTGCCTGTTACGGAAAGCGGATATTACAGGTTAAAACGAAAACTGGAAGGGAAAATATACGAATTGTATATTGTGCGGGGCGATGTAACGCAGGATGAAATATTAAGCAATAAATTATTATAAGGAATTGAGAAATAAATATGCAAAAAGAGTTGGAAGAACAAATTAACGATGAGAAGAACGGAAATGAAATAAATTTTACAGGAGAAGTTAAAATGGAAGAAATTTAAAAAAAGTACTTTAATATATAAGATTTACAAAGAAATTGTGAGTATCTCAATATAATCGAGAAAAAGTTGAATGATTGTTAACAATTAATAAAAGGAGCGTAGAAAAATGCAAGATTGGTTAAATAAAAAACAAAAGGAACACGTTGAAAAAAGCGTAAGTTTTTTTAATTCGTTAGATACAAAGCAGGTGGTGTATTTTTATGATATGTTTAGTGATAATAAACTAAAAAGCCATATAAATGCCCTTGAAAACGGGTGCGCTTATATCAGCTCGTCGGATGAATACAGTCCGTTTGATAGCGGCGATTATATTGTTTATTCATTCAAGGAAAATGGCATTCAGGTGCAGATAGCTTGGAGCAAGTTTTATAAAGAGATATATGTAAGCGGATATGTTCCGGCGAAAAATGGGTGGTATGAATGGCATGAATACCATAGAGATCTTGAACCATTTACCAATAAAGTAATGCCGAAAATGAAAAAAAAGAAAATTTCGTTCGAAGAAGCATTGCAAGAAGCAAAGGAAAGAGTTGCCGTTACAAACAATGGAAAGAGCAGTCAAAATGATGACTATAAGTTAAATCAGAATAGAAAGCTTCAAGAAGAAAGAGTTAATGTCGGGTTACCGATTCTTTTTGAAAGTGAAAACAGCCGCTCTGATTATAGAATAATTTCTATTCCATCCATACACAGTCTACAAGCATTGAAAAATCGATTGTTAGCGATAAAGTCCTTTTTGAATTTTGATAGTGATTCTATAAACAAAATTTATATAGAAAGTGTAGGCGAATCTATTGTAAAAAACTTTTCCGAGAAGCATGAAATTTCAACGTCCATGGAAGATTTTGTTTATTTCATTATGTATGATGGAGTAAATTTCATATATCTTGGTGATATGAAGAAAAAAGGGAGAATGTAAAAATGGAAAAATTATCGATAGTATTATCAGCGGCGGGGACAATGATTGGAATAATAGTAGTAATGCTGACTTCTTTATGTAAGTTGATAAAAAATTCTAAAGCCAGAAAAATGGCGGAAAATATTATAAAAATGGGCAATTTTATTCTTCCTTATATAGAAGAAGCTGAGACTTTTATATCGTTTACAGGTGAAGAGAAAAAAGCTTATGTTATGACAAAAGCGAATCAATATGCAATAGACAATGGAATAAAATTTAACGAAGAAGAAACAAGTGCGAAAATCGATGAGTTAGTAGCATTGTGTAAAGTTGTGAACGTCAATACAACGAGAGAAAAAAATCAAAAAAGTCAAAATATAAAAACAGACGATACTTCATGTTTGATTGATGATAAATCGTTTTACAGACAAAAAAATATTATTGAGTAAAATAGGAGATGAAATATGATTGCGAAAAGATTACTTTCTGAAACAGAAGAGGAATATGAAACCTTCGAGGGCAGAAGAATCACTATTGGAGTGCCTTCAAATTGTAAAAATATGATCCAAAAATTGATCGATGATTATGCTGGCGCATCAACAATTACGGCAACGGTTTTGGAGCTTGGGAAAACGAATAAAGATATTTTAAATAGGCTGATTTATTTATCGGATTATGACGAATTGCCTGATTTAATTTTGGCAGCAGATGCAGTCATAGTGCAAATAGTTGAATACAATTTAAGTGCTTTTGTAAAATTTGAAGAATATGGTGATATTTCCGAATATCAAAATTTTAAATTGGGAGATTTATATCAGTCGGATAATTCGATATATGGCTTTCCCTTTAATGGAATGCCTATGGCATTTTATTATAACAAGGACATGCTGATGAATTTAGGCTTTGAGATCGAAAATGGCATTACATGGGATCAGTTTATCGAAATAGGAAAGCGATTTCGTGGGGAATTTAAAAAGCCGATGTTGCCATATCCCGATCAAGAAACGGTATTTACAATGCTTAAATCGCATGGCGTGTGTTTTTATGATGAAAATGGGAATATATCGTCGGAAGGTTGCAGAGAAGTGCTGGAATTTCTCTACTATTTGCAACAACAGGAATTGTTTTCAAATGAAAATTTAGATTTTTCGGGAAGGGTGGAACAGTTATGTAGCGGCAATGTTGCCGGAATTATATCTGGACCGTGGATGGTAGAAAATATTCAGGCAATGTGCGAGAATTCAAAATTTCAGAATTGGGGGGTAATTGAATTACCCAAATCAGACGCTTTTAGATTTAATGTAAACGCGGAAGGCGGTTGTTCCTGGTTGGTGAAAGAAAGAGGAGATGAGGAAAGTAATAACGAAATTATCGCTTGGCTTGAATCTGCTATATTAGCTAATATGGTGCAATATATTAGCAGCGAAAAAATAATTCCGGTAAAAGAATCAATTATATCGCAATGTGAAAATTTACCCGAAGAAGAGTATTTTGATAAAAATGTTATTTATTATCTGGCGTTGATAGGGGAAGATATTCCTATTTTAATTAAAGGTCCGAAATCAAATGACTTTTCCGGATTATTATATGAAAAGGTGAATGGAATTTTACAAGGAGAATTATCTGTTGATGAAGCATTAGCTCAACTTGAGGA